>JAYTWE010000583.1:0-12262 GCA_043744055.1 Magnetospirillum sp. | reverse complement strand
GGTGGGCATGATCGAAGACCTATGGGCAAAGCGATAACGGCCAATGGGGGCACATTATACTTAATCCCCCAAAGCCGCCACATTCAGGAAAGTGCCCATCAGCGGGATATGTCATGAGGGAGAAAAACTCTATAGTTTCGCGGTGTCGTCTCTTGCTTTACGGAATTTCTGTGAACCCCTCTTCCTCACATCTCGATCCCTCAACCATGGCCGCCATTGCCAAGGGTTGGCTTGCCGATCATGTGCCCGATTCCGTCGGCGCCGGGCTGGAAGAGATGGTGGAAGAGTGGCGGGAGCGGGGCAATCTGCCGCTGGGCGCCGTGTGGCTCCGCATTGTCGACCGGCTTCGCCAATGCGGCTGCTTCGATTCCGAAGTGGAAGCCTGCCGCATGGTTCTATCGCTGCAACCCAACCAAAGCCTGTTCCAGCTTCGCCTGGCAGAGGCCTTGCGGCGAGTTGGAGAGGATGAGGAAGCCGAGCAGATTCTAGCCTCAGCCCAAGGACCGGAAGCCTCGCTTGATGCGCAGTATGAAACATTGTTGGCCGAGGGGGACTGGGGCACCCGGCACCGCCTCTTCATCAATCATCTGGTTGAAGCCGGTGCGGTCAAGCGGGCCGACACGTTCTTTCGCGCTTGGATGACGGCCTGGGGCGTGGCGCCAGCATGTATGTTCGATTTGGGCGTGGTCGCCATGATGCTGGGAGATCCGGGCCTGGCAAGGCGCTTGTTCACCCCTTTCTGGGTGGGGTTTTCCCAAGATCCCGATCCGCTGCTCGGCCGGTTCGAGGGGGTTATTCCGCCCTATGACGAGGCGGTGGAAGCCGCCTTGGTCAAGCGCATCGAGGCGGCGTTCGCCTTGGATGAAGCCGATCTTCCGGTGATGGCGCTTTCTCCCGCCCCTTCCACGTCATCCCCGATACGGGTGCTGATGGTCACCTTCAACCATGGCGCTCTGACCAATGATCTCGCGGAACATTTCAGTATTTCGGCGGCTCAGGCCGGGCTGGAATTCCATCTTCACCTCGACAGCGCCCTGGTTCAGCCGGACCTGTTCCAGGGCTCCGATACCGAGGTGGAGCGGCGTATTGCCGCCTTTACCCAAATTCTGGACCGCTTGAAACCGGATGTGGTGATGGTGGACTGTCTGCCACCTCTCATCCTGCGGGGGCTAAATCCCGGACTGATGGTGGATATGAAGGAGACATTCGGCTTCCGCCTCGTCTGCATCATCCGCGATGCCCATTGCGACGCCATGCCCTTGTTGGATGCCTGGCTGCCCGCCTGCGATTCCATGGTGGTGTTCGAGCCGCTATCACCGGTTCTGGGACCGGATCGCGCCCCTGAAAACCATAAAGTGGTCGTGGTTCCGGTCCCCGCTTTGCACGGCCACTTCCTCCAACGCTCTGATCGCGATCTGGGCCTGACCTTCGCGGGCAGCGTCAATTGGCAAAGCCGCTATATGCTGCTGGCCATTCTGATGACCGAAGACATTGCCTTCACCGCCTTGTTCGGAACCGCCCGCGCCAGGGAAACCCCAGACGCCGCCTCCTATGCCCGCTTTCTGGGGCGCTCACGCGCCGTACTCAACGTGTCGCGCCATACCCGTGAACACCATCTTGTGACCGGACGCGTATGGGAAGCCATTGCGGCGGGTTCGCTGCTTGTGGAGCAAAACAACTCCTCCACCCCTCAATTCTTCACGCCCTATCGTCACTACCTGCCTTGGACCGATCCCGCCGATATCGTCCACATCGCCCATTTCATACAACACCGCCCCGATCTGGCCGAGCAGGTCGCCGCCGAAGGCCATCGCTGGGCGCTCCGGCACTATGGCGTTGAGCGGCTCTGGTCCACGGTGCTGGACTGCGCGTTCAGGCCAGCCTCCCCCCAACAAAGAGAGAATGACCGGCGGGCGGCCCATGACTGGATCGAGATCGCTCTTCTCAAGAGGGGGAAGCGGGGGTGATCTGGATAAGCACCGCATCGAACTCGGCATCGGCCAACCGCCCCAACTGCAAAAAGCCCTCGGACAGGCCTTCCAGCAGAGCCGCCCTGGCATCTTGGCTATCCGCAAGGATGGATGCGAAGTGAAAGGCTCCCGATAGCATGGCGGTGGTACTTCCGATCACGCTGTACCACGCCGCTGGCTCTGACTGTTCAAGACCGCCGAGGGCGTCAATCAACCGATCACCCAATTCAACCGTCATGGCCTGAAGTGGGCTTGCACTGGTTTTGGCGTCGATGACGATCTCATGGCAGGTTTCCATAAATGACCTGAACGCAACGCGAAGCCGCTCCACCTCCTCGGCACCCGCCCGAGGAGTAAGGCAAAACTCAAGCCCATCCAAACCATTGGCGATATCGTGCTGTTGGCTTGTGGCCGCCGGGAGAAAGGACAAAGCCTCTGCCGCCATGGGCTTGGCCAGCGGAATCAATGACCCATCGCTGCAATTGAACACCCGAGCATTCCGGGCTTCTTGAATGGCATTGCTCAGTGATTGACGGCCCCAGTTCAACACCCAGCCGCTAAAAACCTGACCCCCGAAATTTCCCGGAACCTGGGCATTCAAATCGTAAGGCGTATAGGTTGCGACCTCGGATTCTTTTTCATAGGTGAAGTAAACCGAGTGCCGGGAATGATGCTGCTTGGGATCACGAGCGCCGAAATCCATACCGAACAGATAAATTTCGCGAAACCCCAGGGATAAGGCGCAGTGAACCGCAGCATTCCCCGAAGTGGGGTCGGCGAATTTAGCCTGTTCGCAACCCTGGCCATAGAATGGGGTGGAGCTGAGTCCGGTCCGAAAGAAGTAAGCCGCACTTTTGAAATGCGGCGCGATGCGCGGATCAATAGTGCTCGATCCGTACAAGACAATGTCGGATAGGCCACCATGCTTGGCAGCCAAGGTCTCGGCCACATCCGCCAGCCCGGCGGAATTCTCCAGCTCGCAATGGATGTCAGGGCGAATGCCGTGTTCCAGCAAAACCTTAAGGCTGCTGCTGGCCGAAATCAGAACCACCTGATCACGGCACCGCCGGATATCTTCCAATTGAGCATCCACCGATGGACCGGCTCCCACCACAAAGGCGGGGAGGACACGTTGGCTTGCAACCCGCGTCCGCTGGATGCGGAACCCCACGCGGGAAAAGTTGAGGGTGGTGTTGCGCAGCATGGTCATTTGATCTTCGAACCAACCCCGCCCCATGATGAGATTGCGGTCGGGGTCAATCTGGCGGGCCAGCGCAGTGAACGCCTCCGATTGATAGTGGCTGAAGATGTAAGATCCATCGAGGAATGGGAAAGCCTGGCCGCGCAAGGAATCGAGCAGTGACGACAGCAGATCGCCGCCCCGGACAAGGCGAATGTCACGCCCCCGCCGGGCTAACGAACGCGTCAATTCCTTCCAGTCCAAGACGTGAAGGCCATGGACGATCAACTCGTCATGGGGCTCGACCACGATCAGGGTCTTGAACTCCATGCGTTCGGCCAACATCTTGATATGATGGCCCAACCCGATTCCAAAGACGATGACAAAGCCTCCAAACGGGGCTCTGACCTCGGCGCGTGGAGCAGCGGCAAGCCGCTCCGCCATGGCCTCCATATGCAGATTCAGTGAATCGCAGGGTGTGTCTTGGATTTGACCCTGGGGGCAATACAGGCGCAGCGGTGCGTCAAGAAACTGCGCCACCTGCTGCTCGGCGGCAAGGCGAGGCTCTCTTGGATAGAACAAGGAACCCCCACCCAAATCAATGTTCAGCGCCCCGTCGGCATCAATCACCAGCCGCGATGATGGGACGACCTGCTCCAATGCCCTGGCCGCCATGGCATCCACCAAGGATATCTGGCGGATATTATCTTTGAAACGCACGCTGTTTTGATATGGCTTCACAAACCCACTCCAGGACCTCTCATACCATATATCACTGATCGAAGCTGATCGGTGATGCCCTCAGACGCCTCAGCATCGGCAGTGCCGATGCGAGACCTAGGGGCCGGGCGGATTTCTCCGAAACCCTTGGCTTCCGCGCCATGTGGCGCGCGGTCGCCTTGCGACCGACCACGCCCCGATGAGTCCCTCTCATCGAGACGTGGTATCACTGGGATGTGAAACGCCCCATATTCACGAATAGGGTAAGCTGAACCAACGTGGCGGTGCAACTCCGTGCTTCTTGCTTGCCGGAGATTGGCCGGATGCGTAATTTAAAGGATTAGCGGGAGGCGGAAAATGGATGAGGGCGAAGAGCCAAGAATACAATTGGCTTATGGCATCGAAATGGATCTTGCCCATATCTGCAATCTCCATTGCCGGTACTGCTCTCACTATTCCAATTACGGATTAAAGGGCGTCGTCTCTATTTCCGATGGGATCTGTTGGCTTGGGGCGCTGGCAAAGCGGGTCGTACCAAAGACATTCTATCTGCAGGGCGGCGAGCCCATGCTCAATCCCAATTTATGTGAGTTCATCTGGGCGGTACGTGAGTTCTGGCCGGAAACCAAGCTGGGAGTGGTGAGCAATGGTCTGCTGTTGGACCGCCAGCCCGACTTGTGGACCACTCTGGCCCAAACCGGGGCCATTTTGGAAATCAGCCGCCATTCCCATACCGATGACGTTTACCTCAAACGTTTCGAGCCTGCGGTAGCGGCGGCCCGAGTGGCGGCGCAACATCACGGTGTCCAGCTGATCGTCCGCGAAGGCTACAGCACCTTCTACGCCACCTATCGGGGAGAAGGCCCCACCATGCGCCCCTTCAACCTGGGGCAGCCCAAGGAATCTTGGACCAATTGCTGCAACCGGTATTGCATGAACTTGCATCAGGGCAAGCTTTGGAAATGTCCGCCCATCGCCTTCTTGAAACTGGTAACCGCCAAATTCGGCTTGGATACCCTGCCCGACTGGCAGCCTTACCTATCCTATCAGGGACTTGACGTGGAAGCGTCCCGCCACGACTACGCCGTCTTTCTGACAAAGAATGCTGGCCCCGAGGCGATCTGTAATATGTGCCCGACCACGCTGGACGACCTTCATTATCACACCGATGTGACCACGATGCCGAAATTCCCGTCCTCCTGATCGGGACGGATGAAACCTCAACTCCGCCACCCCACCTCGCGGGCGAGAGCGTCGAGCACGTCGGAGGCGGCCTCCCACTCTTCCGGCGGCGGAGCGCCGTCATGCCGGGCGGCATCTCGGGCGGCGGCGATGGTTTCCGCCAGGGGGGCAAGCCCCACCGAGGCGCGTCGGACATCGACGCTATCCGGCTCGTCCAACGGCAGCGGAGTCAAAACTCCGTTCTGCCAGTCCAGTTGAGTCCCATATCGCTGGGGTCGGCCTTCCAATGCCAGGATGCGGTCGTCCAGCATGGCGGCGTGACGGGCGGGCACCTCCCCCCGATTGGCTTCGCCCTTCAGCACGCCCAGGCAGCGCCGCATGAAGCTGGGCCGCGATACCGCATGCATGGCAATCAGCCATGCCGCTTCGGCACCATCGACACCGGCCACGTCGGGAGTGGGCCAGCCGTCATCGTCAATAATGAGTTCCAGTTCACGGGCATTGGCCTCGTGCAACTGGCGCAGACGGGGGTAATAACCGCCCGCAGGCTCTCCCGATTGGACCAGTTCGGCCCGCAGGGAAAGCTCTGCGTCGCGCAAAGTCAGCAGACGATGCCGGAACGGCTTCACCGATTTTCCTTTAATTTCTCGCCCCGCTCAACAGACCGCGAGCGATGACCTGGGCCTGGATTTCCGCAGCACCCTCGAAAATATTGAGAATGCGGGCGTCGCACAAGATGCGCGAGATGGGATATTCCTCGGCATAACCATTGCCGCCATGAACCTGAAGCGCGTTGTCGGCATTGGCCCAGGCGACACGGGCCGCCAGCAGCTTGGCCATACCCGCCTCGATGTCGCAGCGATGACCCTCGTCCTTCTCGCGCGCCGAGAAATAGGTCAGCTGGCGGGCGATCATGGTTTCCACCGCCATCCAGGCGATCTTGCCGCCGACGCGGGGGAACTCGTAGATGGGCTTGCCGAACTGAACCCGGTCATTGGCGTATTTCAAGCCGGTTTCCATGGCGCATTGCGCCACGCCGACGGCGCGGGCAGCGGTCTGGATACGCGCCGATTCGAAGGTTTCCATCAGCTGCTTGAAGCCCTGCCCCTCGACTCCGCCCAACAGATTGGCGACGGGAACCTTGAACCCGTCGAAGCCCAGTTCGTATTCTTTCATACCGCGATAACCCAGCACCTTGATCTCGCCGCCGGTCATGCCTTCGGTGGGGAAGGGATCAGCCTCGGTGCCGCGCTGCTTGGGCGCCAGCATCATGGACAGACCCTTCCAATCCTTGGTGTTGGGATCGGTGCGCACCAGCAAGGTCATGACGTCGGTACGGCTGGCATGGGTGATCCAGGTCTTGTTGCCGGTCACCACATAATCGTCGCCGGTCTTGACGGCGCGGGTGCGTAAGCTGCCCAGATCGGAACCGGTATTGGGCTCGGTGAAGACGGCGGTGGGCAGAATCTCGCCCGACGCGATCTTGGGCAGCCATTCCTGTTTTTGCTCTTCGGTACCGCCCAGGCGGATCAGCTCACCCGCAATTTCAGAGCGGGTGCCAAGCGAGCCGACGCCGATATAGCCGCGCGACAGCTCTTCCGTCACCACGCACATGGCGGTCTTGCCCAAGCCGAGGCCACCGTATTCCTCGGGCAGGGTCAGGCCGAACACGCCCATCTCGGCCACCTGATTGACCACTTCGATGGGGATCAGTTGATCCTTCAAATGCCATTCATGGGCATGAGGAATGACTTCTTCATCAGCAAAGCGGCGGAACTGATCGCGGATCATGGTCAGGGTCTCGTCTTCGAGACCGGCCTCGCCGAAATGGTGGCCGTCGCGGATCAGCTCGGCGATGCGGGTGCGCAGCTGGGCGGTGCAGCCCGACTTGCGCAAAATGGAGGTTTCCGGCGAGGAGAAGCCGTGAACCGCCTTGGAATCCAGCCCCAGATCGGCGGGGCGGATGATCTCGCCCTGGCTCATGGGAATGCCGCCATAAATCTGGGCGACGTATTCGCCATAAGCCGCCTGAAGCATCAGGGTTTCCAGCTCGCCCAGCTTGCCTACCGCCTGAATACGCTTGGCCCAGCCCAGCATCTGCTCCAGCGCCGAGACATAGACGGCCAACCAGGCATAGCCATGGGCGGCGGTCTGATTGGCGTCGAACAAAGCGCTGTCGATCTTGCCCCCCTTGCTGACCATGGCAATCACCGAAGCCTTGGCGGCAAGCCGAAGCTTATCGACAACGACCAGGGCCTTTTCACAGGTGGGGATCAGATCGGGCAGCAAGATGGCGGTCATGGCGGCGTCCTTAGAAAAAGAAAAGCCCTCTCCCGGCGACGGGAGAGGGCTTCCATGGGTGACTAACCCTCGATGCAGTCTTCGACGGTGTAGCGGCCGGGCTTCAGGGCCTGGACCAGCACCGCCATGTTGCCGGGCTTATGCAGGTTCTTCAGCATCTGCATATGGGCCAGCGGGATGTCGTCCCAGGAGTAAACCTCGGACATGCAGGGGTCGATGCGACGCTCGATCACCAGCTGGTTGGCCTGAGAGGCCTGGAGCAGGTTGGCGAAGTGGCTGCCCTGAATACGCTTTTGGCGCATCCACACGAAGCGGGCGTCGAAGGTCAGGTTATAGCCGGTGGTGCCGGCGCAGAACACGACCATGCCGCCGCGCTTGACCACGTTGCACGACACCGGGAAAGTGGCTTCACCGGGATGTTCGAACACGAAATCCACGTCGTTGCCCTTGCCGGTCACGTCCCAGATGGCCTTGCCGAATTCGCGGGTCTTCTTCATGTAGTCGGAGAAGACCTTGGGATCACCATCCACGTCGGGCAGCTGGCCCCAGCAGTCGAAATTCTTGCGGTTGATAACGCCCTTGGCGCCCAGGCCGAGGACGAATTCGCGCTTGTCCTCTTCCGAGACCACGCCGATGGCGTTGCCGCCCGACACCGCGATCAGCTGGATCGCCATGGAGCCAAGGCCGCCAGCGGCACCCCAGACCAAGACGTTGTGACCGGGACGCAGCACATGCGGACGATGACCGAACAGCATGCGATACGCCGTCGCCAGGGTAAGCGTGTAGCAAGCGCTCTCTTCCCAGGTCAGGTGCTTCGGACGCGCCATCACCTGCTGCGCCTGAACGCGGGCGAACTGGGCAAAGGAGCCGTCGGCGGTCTCGTAACCCCAGATACGCTGGCTGGGCGAATTCATGGGATCGCCGCCATTGCACTCTTCGTCGTCGCCGTCGGTCTGGTTGCAGTGAACCACCACCTCGTCACCGATCTTCCAGCGCTTTACCTTGGCGCCGACCTTATAGACGATGCCCGAAGCGTCGGAACCGGCGATGTGGTACTCGGCCTTGTGATAATCGAACGGCGAAATCGGCTTGCCGAGACAGGCCCAGACGCCGTTGTAATTGACACCAGCCGCCATCACCATGATGAGAACTTCATGGGGATCGATCTCGGGGGTTTCCACCACCTCGACCTGCATGGCGGTATCGGGATCGCCGTGACGCTCGCGCCGGATCGCCCAGGCGTACATCTTCTGCGGCACATGCCCGAGCGGCGGGATCTCACCCAGCTCGTAGAGATCCTTGACCACCTGTTCGCTCATCTGAGAACTCCTTAGACCCCTAGGACGACAATTCACCGACGCAACCACATTGGAGGCGCTCGGTACACCGCCTTTTAGCGTTTTGTCGCTTTCTTCGCAATGCACAAAATGATAGTTTGTTTCGCGAAGTTGGGGTTTCGAGAAATTTTAGGTCGCCACAGCCATCAAACCCCCGGCAAACCGGCATTTTTTGAATGAGACCAAATTTGGAGCGCAGCATGACCGAGATGATCGCCCGCGAGAAGCCCTGGCTGATCCGCACCTATTCCGGGCACAGCTCGGCGGCGGAATCCAACAAGCTCTATCGCACCAATCTGACCAAGGGTCAAACCGGGCTTTCCATCGCCTTCGATCTGCCGACCCAGACCGGCTATGACAGCGATCACATCCTGGCCAAGGGTGAAGTGGGCAAGGTGGGCGTTCCCGTCTGTCATATCGGCGACATGATGACCTTGTTCGAGGGCATCCCGCTGGACAAGATGAACACCTCCATGACCATCAACGCCCCGGCGGCGTGGCTGCTGTCGCTTTATATCGCGGCGGCGGAGAAGCAGGGCGCGGCGCGCGCTTCTCTCAACGGCACCACCCAGAACGACATCATCAAGGAATACCTGTCGCGCGGCACCTATATCTTCGCGCCGCAACCCAGCTTGAAGCTGACCAGCGACATCATCGCCTTCACCTATCGGGAGGTTCCCAAGTGGAACCCCATGAATGTCTGCTCGTACCACCTGCAAGAAGCGGGCGCCACGCCGGAACAAGAACTGGCCTTCGCCCTGGCCACCTCCATCGCCGTGCTGGACACCGTGCGCCCGGTGGTTCCCGCCGCCGATTTCGAACAAGTGGTCAGCCGCATCAGCTTCTTCGTCAATGCCGGTATCCGCTTCGTCACCGAATTGTGCAAGATGCGCGCCTTCACCGAGCTGTGGGACGAAATCTGCCGCGAGCGTTACGGCATCACCGACGAGAAGGCGCGGCGCTTCCGCTACGGCGTCCAGGTCAACAGCCTGGGGCTGACCGAGCAGCAGCCGGAAAACAACGTCTATCGCATCATTTTGGAAATGCTGGCGGTGGTGCTGTCCAAGAATGCACGCGCCCGCGCCGTCCAGCTTCCCGCCTGGAACGAGGCCTTGGGCCTACCGCGCCCGTGGGATCAGCAATGGTCTTTGCGCCTCCAACAGATCGTCGCTTACGAGACCGACCTGCTGGAATTCGGTGATATCTTCGACGGCTCCACGGAAATCTCCCGCAAGGTCGAGGAGCTGAAGGCCAATGCTCGCGACGAGCTGAAGCGGATCGACCATATGGGCGGCGCGGTCGCCGCCGTGGAATCCAGCTATATGAAACAAAAGCTGGTGGAGTCCAACGCGCGGCGCATCGGCTGCATCGAAACCGGCGAACAGATCGTGGTCGGCGTTAATAAATGGACCGAGACCGAGCCCAGCCCGCTGACCACCGGTGACGGCTCCATCATGACCGTCGATCCCAAATCCGAGGCCGAGCAGATCGAACGGCTGAAGACCTTCCGCGCCTCTCGCGATGCCAAGGCGGTGGACAAGGCCATTGCCGACCTGAAATCAGCGGCCCAGGAAGGCCGCAATATCATGGAACCCTCCATCACCGCCGCCCATGCCGGGGTAACCGGCGGGGAATGGGCCGCCACGCTCCGCGATGTGTTCGGCGAATACCGCGCCCCCACCGGAGTGGCCCGCGCCGCCTCCGCCGTCAAGGGCGAGAAGATGAGCGCGGTCCGCGCCCAGGTGGAGCAGGTCTCCGCCAAGCTGGGTCGCCGGATCAAGATTCTGGTGGGCAAGCCGGGTCTCGATGGTCATTCCAACGGTGCCGAGCAAATCGCCGTCCGAGCCCGCGACGCCGGGATGGAAGTGGTCTATGAGGGCATTCGCCTGACCCCGGCCCAGATCGTCAACACCGCCCTGGAAGAAGGCGTCCACGTGGTCGGCCTGTCCATCTTGTCGGGCAGCCATATTCCGCTGGTGACTGAAGTGCTGGAACGTATGAAGGCGGCCGGGCTGGCCGATATTCCCGTGGTGGCGGGCGGCATCATCCCGCCCGAGGATGAAAGAACCCTGCTGGCGGCGGGGTGTGCCCGCATCTATACACCCAAGGATTACGACATCACCGCCATCATGGCCGATATCGTCACCCTGTTGGGCAAGAGCGCGGCTTAAAACCTTCGGGAACAACCTCCCGCGGACCACGGGCCGGTGGTTTGCGATTCGGATGGAGGCCACCTCGTCAAAGCGAGGTGGCCTCTCATTTTAGGGTATCACCGACTGAGCAATCTCAGTCAGGACAGCCATTGCTGGTCCGACATATAGTCTCGCCTCAGTCAACGACGCATGGCGAAGACATGTCAAAATCAGACGCCTATGCGGCAAGGTTCATCAGGGTTTTCGATTACATCGACTCACATCTTGGCGATGATCTGACCGTAGAACTCTTAAGCCAGGTGGCGAATTTCTCGAAGTATCACTTTCACCGGCAGTTTTCGGAATTCGCCGGGATAAGTGTCTTCAGATATATCCAGCTGATGCGGCTGAAACGGGCATCCTATCGACTTGCCTTCAGCAAACTGGAAACGATCACAGACATTGCACTGGATTCCTGCTTCGAAAACCCGGAGTCGTTTTCCCGCGCATTCAAGACCACGTTTGGACAAACACCTTCTGAGTTCCGAAGACATCCTGAATGGAAGTCATGGGGAGAACGATACGCACTCCCGATTATAGAAAGAAAACGAGAAATGGACGTTAGTATTGTTGAGTTCGAAGAAACAATGGTGGCGGCACTAGAGCATCTAGGCGCCCCATTTTTGGTTAATAATTCTGCTGGAATATTCATAGCATGGCGAAAGGAAAGCGGTCTGTCCCCCGTCAAATCCAGCAAAACCTTCGGGATTGCCTATGACAACCCTGACACAACGAGCCCGGATCAATTTCGCTTCGATATCTGCGGTTCGGTATTGCTTGATGTTCCCGCCAACCCGCAGGGAATCGTCAACAAGGTAATCCCCCAGGGTCGCTGCGCTGTTATCCGCCATCACGGCTCACACGACAGGATCGGAGAATGCGCCTATTACCTGTACCGGGAGTGGCTGCCTGAGAGTGGGGAGGAGTTACGGGATTTTCCTTTGTATTTTCACTATCTGAACCTGCTGCCCGAGACCCCGGAATGCGACTTGATCACCGATATCTATCTGCCTTTGAAATAGGCCCGCAATGACCGGAGGAATTCGTCACGAAGCCTCATCCACCCGGATCAATAACCGGCGCAAAGCCCTGTCCTCCACTCCCATGGCGGTCAGGGCATCCAGAGTACAGGCCAGATAGTCGCGGCTTGACCCCGCATGCCCCACCCCCTGGCGGATCAAACTGACAGCGCGGGCGTCATCGCGTTCCACATATTGGTCGTGATCGCGCCGCGCCAAAAAGCCCCAGGCCGCAACCTTGCTTCCATCGTCGAGGATGACCGGAAAGAAGCGAGGGATATAAACCCCGGTAATCATCTCGCGATCGAACAGGGTCTGGCGCACCTGCTCCGCCAGATGGGACTCCACCCGGAAAGCGCGG
>JAYTWE010000582.1:0-2731 GCA_043744055.1 Magnetospirillum sp. | reverse complement strand
GTCGGCGGCTATGATCCCGACGCCGGTATCCCTGACACAGATGGTCACGCCGCTTTGGTCCTGGGTGGCGGTCAGGGTGATTGAGCCTCCCGTCTTGGTGAATTTAAGGGCGTTACCCAGCAGATTGAGTAAAACGCGCTGAATCGCCGTGAGGTCGCCGTGCAGCGGGGGCAGGTCGGCAGGAACCGACGCACTTAGTTTGATGTCGCTCTCCTCGGCCTGGGAGGACAGAAGACGTATGGAACTGGTGATGACGTCGTGAAGATTAACGGAACTCTCGCGCAGGGTGGCACGTCCGGCCTCGATCACTGACATGTCGAGAACCTGGCCGATCAGCGACAGTAGATGCTGTCCACTGTTAACGATGATGCCGATATATTCCTTGTAGCGCTCGTTACCGATTTCGCCCCACATCTCGTCGGCCATGATCTGGGCAAATCCAAGCACGGCATTAAGCGGGGTGCGCAATTCGTGGCTCATATTGGCCAGGAATTCCGACTTGGCCCGGTTAGCCCCTTCGGCGATTTCCTTGGCCTCACGCAGCTCATCTTGGGTGGTGCGCAGACTTCCAATGCTGTCTTCCAGGCTCTTCTGGGTGGTGCGCAAAGCGGTTTCATCGATAAAGGTAAGGATCGCTCCCGCCGTCTGCTCCCGCAGGTCACGATAGGGGACGATCCCCATGCGATAGATGCACCCCTCGGCTTCGATAATGTCCTCATGGGACAATCCGCTGGAAACCACGGTTATCAATAGATTCCGCAGGTCCTTAATATGAAACTGGCTGGGCACCGCTGTGATCAGCTGCCCTGCGTCCGACGGCAATAGGCCAAATAGTCGGGCGGCCTGATGGGTAAAGCGGGTAATGCGCAACCCCTTGTCAACGACCAGCATGGGAAAGCCGACATTGTCTTGAATGTTCTGAAGGTCGGCATTGGCCGCCCCCAGATCAGAGGTACGGACCTGGAGCTCTTCATTGACAGTGGTCAATTCCTCATTGGTGGATTGCAGTTCCTCGTTGGAGGTTTCAAGCTCCTCGTTGGAGGATTGCAGTTCCTCGTTTGCCGCCTGCATCTCCTCGTTGAGGGCCTGAAGCTCCTCGTTGGAGGTCTCCAACTCCTCCACCACCGTCTGAAGGTGCTCGCGGGTGGCGGTCAGTTCTTGTTCCAACTCGTTCAGGCGGACCTCGTTACCGGGAGGCGACTCAGCTTCGACCGGTCCACCCTCGACTACGGCTTCAACCTTCTCGCAGCTGACCAGGAACAACCCTTCGTTCCCCGCATCGGAGAGAAGGGGCCGAACCACCAGCCGGGCGATGATGTCGCCCTCGCGGACTCTGAGAGGGCGCTTACTCCCTATGGTGATGGCTTTGGACTCGCGGGCGCGGTGAACCAAACCTCGGAGGTCGATGCGGAAATCGTCGGCGATCAGCTTTCCCAGATTCTGGTTGGGCCGCCCCTGGGGGAAGCGGACAAAGCTGTCTACATCGCCATGGTAGTAGAGGATGTCCAGGTTCTCGTTGATCGCGACGCTGGCGGGCATGCATGACTTGACGAATCCATCGCGGACGATGGATTCGATGGAAGCTCCCCCCACCGGCAGCATGGTCTCGGCGGACTCGGAGGGCTTGAGCCGGAAGGCCCCGAATACCGGACTGCTGGAGCGTGGGCTCCCGATCCGTTTTTGGAAAATCTTGGACGTGGTCTTGATGGAGCGGAACAGGTCTGTGCAATGGCCAACTGATTCCGACTTACCGAGAAACAGATGCCCTTCTGGATTGAGGGCGTAGTGGAAGACCTGGAAGATGCGGTCTTGAAGGTCTGAATTAAAATAAATCAAGACATTACGGCAGCTGATAACGTCAACTTTGACGAAAGGGGGGTCCTTGATCAGGTCCTGGCGGGCGAACACCACCATCTCGCGGATGGGTTTCTTAATCTGATAATTCTGCCCCATAGCGTCAAAATATTTAGAGACATACCCCCGATCAAGTCCCTCAACGGTCGTCGCCGAATAGGTGCCCTTGCGGGCGTGACGCATGGCGTCCATGTCGATGTCGGTAGCGAAGACCTGGATTTTGTAGGATTTCGCGTTATCGCCCAACAGGTCGGTCAGCATCATGGCGAAGGTATAGGCCTCCTCGCCAGTGGCGCAGGCCGGGACCCAAATGCGGATGCTGTCGCCGGGACGCTTGGTGGCCAAAAGCTCCGCCAGCGTCACCTTGATATCCTCGAACGCCTTGGTGTCGCGGAAGAACGAGGTCACCGAAATCAAGATGTCCTTGCACAACAGGTCCAGCTCTGCTGGCTGGCGCTGGACGAAATCTAGATAGGCCACCAGGGTCTCGATCCGATTGGCCGCCATGCGCCGTTCCAGTCGGCGGCGCACGGTGTTGAGCTTATACTGGGAAAAATCCACCTCGGTGTGCTTACGCACCAGCAGGAAGATTTCAGTGATTGTGTCCTGGGTCTTGCTTTCTTCCGACTTCTGGCTAACCACCGGCCGGGGAAAGCGTGAGATCGAGGCGAGTTCCGGGCCGATACCATCGGGTGGCAAGGTCTGGTCGACACAGCCGGAATCGATGGCGGCCTTGGGCATTCCGTCATACTTGGCGGTATCGGGCTCCTGGGCCACGGTCAGGCCGCCGCTGGCCTTGATGGCCCTCATGCCATGGGCGCCGTCACTACCGGTTCCCGACAGGATTACTCCAATGGCGTGCTGGCCGCGATCCTCA
>JAYTWE010000581.1:0-4561 GCA_043744055.1 Magnetospirillum sp. | reverse complement strand
TTCCGCCAATTCCTCCGGCGTCGGCTCGCGGCCGATCTCGTGCAGCATCTGGCGCGAAGTGCGCACCAGCTTGTTGATGGTCTCGATCATATGCACCGGAATACGGATGGTGCGGGCCTGATCGGCGATGGAGCGGGTGATGGCCTGTCTGATCCACCAGGTGGCGTAGGTGGAGAACTTATAGCCGCGCCGATATTCGAACTTATCAACCGCCTTCATCAGACCGATATTGCCTTCTTGGATCAGATCCAGGAACTGAAGACCGCGATTGGTGTATTTTTTGGCGATAGAGATCACCAGACGCAGATTGGCCTCGATCATCTCTTTCTTGGCGCGGCTGGCCTCGCGCTCGCCGCGCTGCACCGTCTGAACGATACGACGATACTCGCTGATGGGCAGACCGGCTTCGGTGGAAATATCGCTGATGGTCGCGCGGATATCGCCGCTTTCCTTACCGTATTTGTTGGCGAAGTCCTTCCAATGCTTGGAACGGACGCCCACCTGTTCCAGCCAGTTGGGGTCCAGTTCCGAGCCATAATAGGCGTCAAGGAAGTCCTGGCGCTTGACCTTGCAAGATTCCGCCAGACGCAGCAGACGGCCTTCCTGGGTCATCAGACGGCGGTTAAGACCATTCAGTTGCTCGACCAGCTGTTCAATGCGGGCGTTGTTCAGATGGATGCCATCCATCAGACGCACCAGCTCGGTCTTCAGTTTGTCGTACTTCTTTTCCATGGCGGGCGTCACCGGCTCGCCCTTGGACAGCAAGGCCAGCCGCTGGTCTTGCACCTTTTCCAACTTATGATGGGTGGCGGCGATGGACTCGAAGGTCTCCAACACCACCGGCATCAGCTGGATTTCCATGGCGGCGAGGGAAATAGAGCTTTCCTCGCCATCCTCGCCATCCCCCTCGGCTCCGGGTTCACCTTCAGGAATTTCGGGTTCTTCGCTTGGCTCGGCGGGAGGCGCCCCCCCTTCGGCGGCAGGGATTTCGTCGGGGCCGCGCTCCAGATCTTCCTCGGACAATTCACCGCCGGGGCCAGAGCCATAGGTGGCATCCAGGTCGATGATGTCGCGCAGCAACATCTTGCCTTCGACCAGGGAATCATGCCACTCGACCACGGCGCGCAGCGTCAACGGGCTTTCGCAGATGCCGCCGATCATCATTTCGCGACCGGCTTCGATGCGCTTGGCGATGGCGATTTCGCCTTCGCGTGACAGCAGCTCCACCGAGCCCATCTCGCGCAGATACATGCGGACGGGATCATCGGTCCGACCGAGATCTTCCTCATCCACATTGCCCGCGCCAGAATATCCTTCCGGCGTTTCTGTGGTCTCTTCCTCGGTTCCCTCGGCGACGGCTTCCTCGCCTTCCTCGCTTTCGACCACATTGATGCCCAGCTCCGAGAGCATGGCCATGGTGTCTTCGATTTGTTCCGAGGACACTTCCTCGGGAGGCATGGCGGCGTTCAGTTCGTCATAGGTGACGTAACCGCGCTCTTTGCCCCGCGCCACCATCTTCTTGACGGCGACACCCAAAGTGTCGAGCAGGGGGCCATCCATGGCCTCGTCCTGATTCTCGGAGACTTCCGCCGTATTCGTCGATTTGGTCGCCATGAAAACCGATGCTCCTGAAGAATCTTGCTCTTGAAAGCCCTATGGGCCACCGCTTACACGGCAGCCTGAGCCCCTTACCCTTAATCCTCGTCCAGCCCGCTCGCGGCCTGTTCGTGGCGCTTAACCGCCTCAAACCGCGTCCAGGCCGCCTGCGACGTATCTTGCGCCAGCCTTACATTGGCCTCGTTCACATCCGCCAGCAGGTCCCTGCGCATATAATGGTGGAAGATATCCTCCCAGAGAGCTTTCGCTTCCTCGATCCCATCATAGCTTCGTACGGAGCGCATTCTCCGTTCGCTCGCGTCCAACAGCGAGTCCAGAATTTGGGAAAAACCATCCGCACGCAAATGAGCTATTAAACCATCCGCGTCAAGTCCACGCGTGGCCCCAAGGTGCTTTAGAATCCCACGCCGAAGGTTGTCAAGCGACTCGTTGGAAAACAGGCACCGCCCAAGCTCTTCATGAGCGAGGTCAAACAGCTGCGGATTGGCCGTCAACAGGGCCAGCATGACCCTTTCTTGCATCTCGTACGGGGGGCGGGGCGAGGATTGCCGCACCGCTCCGGGCAAATACCCATCGGGGCCGCTACGGCTCGGCAGCGGCAGCGCTTCCTTGTCTCCTTTTTTCCAACGCCGGTTGGGCGAAGGTGACCATTGCTGCCGCACCGGTCGGAAAGAGTCCTTCAATTTCTGGCGGAAGGTCGCAACATACTGCCAGCGCACGGTTTCATCGACGATGGCGAAGGCCTTTTCCAGCACATCCTTTTCCAGGGCCGCGCGGCGTTCCGGCGTATCCAGGGGGCGGCCTTCCACCGCCAGGCGCCACGCCACCTCCACCAGGGGCTGGGCCGCATCCAGCACCGCTTTCATGGCGGCGGGGCCGCTGGCTTTAATCAAGGAGTCCGGGTCTTCCGTCGCGGGCAGAGTGGCAAAGCGCAAGGAATGTCCTGGCGTCAAGATGGGGAAAGCCCGCTCCAAGGCCCGCGCCATGGCCCGCTGTCCGGCCTTGTCGCCGTCCAGGCAGAGAATGGGTTCCGGGGCCAGACGCCACAATTCAGCAATCTGCTGTTCGGTGATCGCCGTGCCCAGGGGAGCCACCGCATAGGCGAAACCGGCCTGATGCAGCGCGATGACATCCATATAGCCTTCAACCACCACTACGGTGTTGGTCTCACGCGCCTGTTCACGGGCATGGGCCAGGCCATACAGAGTCCCACCCTTATGAAACAGCGGCGTTTCGGGAGAATTCAAATATTTTGGTTGGCCGTCGCCCAGGGTTCGAGCACCAAAGGCCACCACCCGGCCACGCCGGTCGGTGATGGGGAACATCACCCGCCCCCGGAAATAATCAAAAGCCGCGCCACCGCCTTCAGGCCTCTTCAGAAGTCCGGCCTCGGCCAGCAGACTTTCCGGGCATTCCTTGGTCATGAGGGTTGATTTGAGCGCTTCCCTGGAATCAGGAGCCCAGCCCAGACGAAAGCGGGCGATGGTCTCGTCCGACAGGCCGCGCGCCTTCAGATAGGCAAAGCCGTCATGGCCGGACGACGAGCGCAATTGCTTTTCAAAAAAGGCGCAGCCCGCTTCCAAGGCATCGTGCAGCGAGGCCCGGCGCTGTTCGCGCACCCGCTCTTCCGGGCTCGCCTTGGGCACCTCCAACCCGGCCTCGGCGGCCAGACGCTCCACCGCCTCGGTGAAGGACAGGTGACCAATCCGCATTTCAAAGCCGATGGCATCGCCATGGGCTCCGCAGCCAAAGCAATGGTAAAAGCCTTTGTCTTCATTGGCGGTGAAGGATGGAGTTTTCTCATTGTGAAACGGGCAGAGTCCTTGGAACTCGCGCCCTTTGCGGGTCAGCTTGACCCGCCGTCCGACCACACTGGAGATGGGAACGCGAGCGCGAAGTTCATCGAGGAATTGCGGCGGAAACGCCATGGATGCGGTTTCCCTGCTCCGTCGACTGGGGGCTTAATAGATGGGGTGTCGTAAAGGCTAAAACTAGGCCCCCAGCTGACCCTTGACCGCCGCGCTGGCCTTGGCGAAATCCATCTGACCGGCGTGACGTTCCTTCAGCAGGGCCATGACCCGGCCCATATCCTTGATTCCACCAGCGCCGATCTCGTCGATAATGGCCGAGATGGCCGCTTGAATCTGATCCTCGTCCATCTGCTGGGGCAGGAATTTCTCGATGATGACGATTTCCTCGCCTTCCTGCTTGGCGAGTTCAGGCCGATTGCCCTGTTCATACATGGTGATGCTCTCGCGGCGCTGCTTAATCATGGATTGCAGCATCTGGAGAATCTCATCATTGCTGATACCGTCAGCTTGGCCCTTGGGCCGGGCGGCGATGTCGCGATCCTTGAGGGCCGCCAAAATCAGCCGAACTGTCGAAACCGACCGCGTATCCTTGGCCAGCATCGCCGTCTTCAACGCATCACTCAACTGCTTCCGCAGCATGGCATCCCCCACTGGCACCTCCCCTTCGGGAAAGCGGACAGGCTATCGCAAAAGCCTTGGGATTGAAAGCTTATCTGTCGCATGCCAGATTATTGAAAATATTAGTCTTTTTCCAAAGCATCGGAACGCTTGACTCCTGTACGAGGGGTCATTATAAGGCGGCCGTTTACCTATTCACCGACCGGGCCAGAGCATATGGCCTGCCTCCGTGGGTCTTGCCCGATGCAAGATAACCCGGTGGCCTTCTGCGGCCCATGTTCGGCGAAAGGGAGCCCGGCTCCCGATGACACTACATCCGTGGATGGCCCCCTGGTCAGCCCGCGCCCGATACAAAAGGACCGACATGCCGAACCAACACGGGACCGCACCGAAGCCGCAAAGCCAGGTGCCGTCTTTCGACGCTCCGCGTCCCCCCGGTGCCACCGGCGCCCTTGTGCTGGCGGACGGAACTGTGCTTTGGGGTAAGGGCGTGGGAGCCACGGGCTCCAATGTGG
>JAYTWE010000580.1:0-3679 GCA_043744055.1 Magnetospirillum sp. | reverse complement strand
GCGCGAGGCGTTGGAGATGTCGGTGACCAGCCGGTCCAGCCGCTGGACGTCGTTCTTCAGGATCGACATCAGCCGGTCGCGCGCCGCGGTGTCCGTTACCAGGTCGAGGGTCTCCACCGCCGAGCGCAGGGAGGTCAGCGGATTCTTGATCTCATGGGCCACATCAGCGGCGAAAGCTTCGATGGCATCCATGCGCCGCCACAAAGCCTCGGTCATTTCTTTCAGCGCCATGGAAAGCTCGCCGATCTCGTCCTTGCGGGCCGACATATCGGGGATGGAGTGGGTGCGGCCATGGCCGTGCCGCACCTGCTCGGCGGCCAAGGCCAAACGCCGGATGGGACGCGCGATGGTTCCCGCCATGTAAAGCGACAAACCGATGGTGATCGCCAACGATACCGCGAAGGCTTCCAGAATGGCGATGCGGGTCTGGAACAGGGAACGGGCGATATTGTCGCCGTTCACCGTAATCAGCAGGGCTCCCACCACCTGCTTATAATGCTGGACCGGCACCGCGACCGATAAGACTAATCCACCGGCCCGCCGGGTCCGAAGCCCCCAATCAATCCGCCCGGCCATGGCGCTTACCACCTCATCATAATCGTTGGCGCGGGGGTGGGAACGGTCCACATAAACCGGCAGGGATTCATCGGTTGGAAGCCAGCGGGTGGAATGTTCCCACCACAGCCGCAGCCGGTCACCCCAGCGAGGAATACGCGGGGCTGGCAACTCCTCGATATGGACCTGTCCGGTGATCCCGGTGCGTGTGCGTGAATCCGCCGCCAATTCGCCCACGGCACTGAACAGCCGCGCCCGCAGATTGGCGGGTTCCGCCAGACGGCGGACCAAGAGCTGAACCCTGTCGTGATTGAACTCGATGATGCCGCGCTCTTCCTCGAACACCGCGCTTTCCCCGATGGCGGCCGCCATCATTTTGGCATGGGTCCCCAGGGCCTCCATTTCGGTGCGGATCAGGCCCTGCTTATAATGGTCGAGATAGAACAGCCCCACCACCAGCACCACCGGGGCGAGCAGATTGACCGCCAGAATACGGCGCGTCAGCGGCGAGGCCAGAACCCGCCAGCGGGGGAGTTTGCGTTTGATCACCTCATTCATCGCTGTAGCGATACCCCACTCCGTACAGGGTCTCGATCTGGCTGAATTCCTCGTCCACATCGCGGAACTTTTTCCGCAGACGTTTGATGTGGCTGTCGATGGTGCGGTCATCCACATAGATGGCCTCGCCATAAGCGGCGTCGATCAATTGGTCGCGGTTTTTCACATGGCCGGGACGCTGGGCCAAGGCCTTCAGTAAGAGGAATTCGGTGACGGTCAGATCGACCTTCTTACCCTTCCAGGTGCAGATATGCCGTGCCGGGTCCATGACCATCTGGCCGCGCACCAAGGCATCGCTGCCTGGCTGATCGCTGACCACATTGGCTTCCAGCCGCCGGATCAGGGTTCGGATACGCTCGATCAGCAGTTTCTGGGAGAACGGTTTCTTGATGTAGTCATCGGCTCCCATGCGCAGACCCAGCAATTCGTCGATCTCGTCATCCTTGGAGGTGAGGAAGATTACCGGAATGGCCGATTGTTTGCGCAGACGCTGTAACAGCTCCATGCCGTCCATGCGGGGCATCTTGATGTCGAGAACGGCCAGATCCACCGGCTGCGCGGTGAGGCCGCGCAGGGCGTCGGCCCCATCGGTATAGGTGCGGACTTTGAACCCCTCGGCTTCCAGCGCCATGGCGACGGAGGTCAGGATGTTGCGGTCGTCATCGACCAAGGCAATGGTGTGTGACACGAGAAAACCCCCTGCTGGGATACTGACCTTAGGGTACCACCTCGTGAATGGTTTGCATCTGGATCATGGCGAAATTATAGTGGCCGTGATGGTTCCCGGCGTTTATCGGCGTCGGGTGAAAATGGGAACACGGTGAAGCACCCGAAAAGGGGGCTGAATCCGTGACTGCCCCCGCAGCTGTAAGCGGAGAGGGTTCGACCCCCGTGATTGCCACTGGTCCCCTTTGGACTGGGAAGGCTATGTCGGACCCCATGACCCGCAAGTCAGAAGACCTGCCATCACGAGAGTCGTTGCGAGCCCATTCGGCCGGGGTGAGTCGGTGGGTTGGGGTTCCGTTTCGCGACGACATTTGGGTCTCGACGAACGGAGTCTGTCTAAAATGCATATCATGGAAGGTTTCCTCCCGGCCGAGCATGCGCTGGCCTGGACTCTTGCTTCCGCCCCCTTCGTGGTGGCGGGAGCCCGCCGTCTCAAGCGCATTGTCGCCGAACACCCGGAAGCGCGTCTGCAACTGGCCGCTGCTGGCGGCTTCACTTTCGTGCTGTCCGCCCTGAAGCTGCCCAGCGTCACCGGATCGTGCTCTCATCCCACCGGCACCAGCCTGGGAGCCATGATGTTCGGTCCCTCGGTCATGGCGGTCATGGGAACCATCGTGTTGCTGTTCCAGGGGCTTCTTTTGGCCCATGGCGGCCTGACCACCTTGGGCGCCAATGTCTTTTCCATGGCCATCGCCGGTCCCTGGGTCGCCTATGGAATTTGGAAGCTGGCGGAGAAGCTGGCTCTGCCCACGGCTGTCGGCGTGTTTCTATCGGCGTGTCTGGGCGATATCGCCACCTATGTGGTGACCTCGACTCAATTGGCCTTGGCCTTCCCCGATGCCGAATCCGGCTTTGCCGGTGCTTTCGCTAAGTTCGCGGGAATCTTTGCCGTTACCCAGGCCCCCCTGGCCATCGCCGAAGGGCTGGTCACCATCGTGGTGATGAACGCTTTGGTCGGTCGCGGCCTGATCCGTATCGTGGGAGCAAAAGCATGACCGCCCGCAAGAATGCCCTATTGCTGGGCGTGGCCACTCTTATTGTCGCCGCCCCGCTGGTCTTCAACCACGGCGCCCAATTCGGCGGCACCGACGATGCCGCCAGTGAAGTGGTGGTTTCCTCTCATCCCGATTATCAGAAATGGACTGGCCCGTTCTGGGCGCCCACAAAGGAAGTGGAGGGCACGTTATTCGCTCTTCAGGCGGCCTTTGGGGCCGGTATTCTAGGCTATGTCATCGGTCGTCTGCACGGTCGCCGGGAGAAATGAGCCTAGCCATTGACCGCCTGGCCCAGGCGAGTCCATGGCGGGGACGGGCGCTGACCGAAAAGTCGGCGCTCGCTCTTGGCCTATTGGCGCTGGCCCTCATCTTGCCGCCCTGGCCGGGAGCATTGCTGGTGCTGCTGTCGGCCTGGGGGGCCGCCTTGTTGGGGGCGAAGATCCGCCTGTCCGATTGGGTCGGACTGAACCTTGCTCCCATGGGTTTTATTTTGACCGGGGCTTTGGCCATCGCGGTGGATATGAGCCCTGATGGTATTGGATGGGCCGCCGATCATGGTCGGGCCGCCTTGGCCGTTTTGCTGCGTAGTGGGGCGGCGGTGGCCTGTTTGTTATTGCTGGCCGCGACCACGCCGACTCCCGACATGGTGAGGGGGTTGCGACGGCTGGGTCTTCCCACCGAGATCGCCGAGATCGCCTTACTGACCTGGAGATTCATTTTCCAGCTGTTGGATGCCGCCGCCGCCATTCGGATTGCGCAGGAAGCCCGGCTGGGTTGGCATGGCTGGCGGCGGTCCATCCGTTCGCTGGGGCTGTTGATCGCCATGCTGCTGCCACGTGCCATGG
>JAYTWE010000579.1:0-7475 GCA_043744055.1 Magnetospirillum sp. | reverse complement strand
GCGGTGCTGCTGGAGCAAGCCAATCTCGGCACGGCAGCGTTCTTCACGCCGTGGCGGCATTACCTGCCCTGGACCAATGTGGACGATATCGTTCAGTTGAGCCGCTTCGTCGAGCGCAATCCTCAGATCGCCGAACGCATCGCCACCGAGGCCAGGACCTGGCTGGACCGGCAGTATAACTGCCGCCGCTTCTGGGCTGGGTTACTGGGCGGCGATCATATCCCATGACAGGGGAGTGCCGCGGGTCAGCGGCCGGGTGGCGTGACGGCCCACGATCTCGGCAAGATGTTTCGGGGGAAGGCCGAAGCCGGGGCGGATGGACTTGATATTGGTTTCATCGAAAGCGTCGCCCGCCTTCATGTCCGCCACCACATAGAGGGATCGGCGGAATTGCAGATTGCCGCTTTCCGACGGAGCCAAGCTGTAAGACACCTTGCCCAGCGCCGACCAGGCGGTGCGGCAGCCGCTGACCAGTTCGGCCAGTTCAGCAGGTTCCAGCGAGAAGGCGGCATCGGGGCCGCCGTCGGAACGCTGCAAGGTGAAGTGCTTCTCGATGAAACAGGCCCCCAGCGCCACCGAGGCGATGGAGACGGCGGTTCCCATTGTGTGATCGGATAGGCCGCTCTGCACCCCGAAAGCCTGGGACAGGTGAGGAATGGTGCGCAGATTGGCGTCTTCGGGGGCGGTGGGGTAGCCGGAAACGCAGTGAAGCAGGATCAGGTCGCGGCACCCCGCTTCGCGCGCGGCAGTCACCGCCTCTTGGATTTCACCCAGATGGGCCAGTCCGGTGGACATGATGACCGGCTTGCCGGTGGCGGCGATCCGGCGGATGAGCGGCAGGTCGATCAGCTCGAACGAGGCCACCTTGTAGGCGGGGGCGTCCAGGCTCTCCAACAGATCCACCGCGCTGGCGTCGAACGGCGAGGAGAAGATGGTGATCCCCAGGGCGCGGGCGCGCTCGAACAGCGCTTGATGCCATTCCCACGGGGTATGGGCTTCGCGGTAAAGATCGTGCAGCTTGCGGCCATCCCATAATCCGCCCGAGATGACGAAGCCCGGCCCGTCATGGTCGATGGTGATGGTGTCGGCGGTATAGGTCTGTAGCTTGACCGCATCGGCTCCCGATGCCTTGGCGGCTTCCAGCAGCGCGAAGGCACGGTTGATATCGCCGTTGTGGTTGCCCGACATTTCGGCGACCACATAGGGCGGATGGTCTGGCCCGATGGGTCGGGCATCAATCATTATGCTGTCCATGGCGAAACTTTACGACATCGCGGCGTTGATCGCATCAGCCTTTAAGGCGATGATTTGCCCATGGTGAAAACTCCTCGAACCGTTTTGTTCCGTGCCGACGCTTCCGCCGCCATGGGTATCGGCCATGTGATGCGCTGTCTGACTCTGGCCGTGGAGTTGAACCGGCGCGGCTGGTCTTGCCGGTTCGTCTCAACTTTGGAGACGCGGGAAACGGTTCCGGCCCTACGGAGCGCTCCGGTGGAGCTGATCGAGCTTCTTCCTGGCCAAGACCGTGATCCCGCCGCCTTGGCCGTGCTGGAGCCGCCCGATTGGCTGGTGGTGGATCATTATGGTCTGGATCGGGGCTATGAGCGGGCTTTGGAGGCCTGGGCCGGGCATATTCTGGTTCTGGACGATCTGGCTGATCGTGCGCATCACTGCGATATTCTGCTCGACCAGACCATTGGCTGCGATGCCGGGCGGTATGCCGGATTGGTTCCGCCTTGGGCTCTGGTTCTGGCCGGGGCCAATGATGCCTTGCTACGCTCGGATTTCGCCGGAGCCGAGGTGACGACGCCAAGGGTCTTCGATCGGATTCTGGTTTCGCTGGGGGGGACCGATCCCGCCGATGCCACGGGAGTGGCGCTGGACGCCCTGGCGCTTGCCGATCTTGGTCTGCCGGTGACTGTGGTCATGGGATCGGTCTCGCCCCATCTCGATTCGGTGCGTCGTCGCGCCGCCCGGTTGAGTCCCCCTGCCGAGGTGCTGACCGATGTGGCGGATATGGCGTCTCTCATGGCCCGCTGCGGTTTGGCGGTGGGGGCTGCCGGAACCTCGGCGCTGGAACGGTGCCGCATGGGACTGCCCACGGTGGTGGTGGTGATTGCCGACAATCAGCGGCAGGTGGCGGCCGGGTTGGAGGCGGCGGGCGCGGCCCTGGTCTCGGCTTTGGATGCGCGGGCCTTGGCCGAGCAATTGTCTGCTTTGGCCCACGATCCGGCGGCGTTGGGGCGCATGGCCGAATGCGCTCGTGCTTTGTGCGATGGCAAGGGCGTTCGGCGATTGGCCGATTTTATGAGCCTCAACCTGCGGCTTGCTGACGAGGACGACGGCGAGGACCTGTTCAACTGGCGCAATGATCCGGTGACGCGAGCCAACTCTCTGGATACGGCGGAGGTGGTCCGTTCCGAGCACTTTGCCTGGCTTGCCCGGACTCTGGCCGATCGCGAAAGGGTGATCCTGATTGCCCAGGAGGATGGATGCAAGCTGGGCATGGTCCGCTTCGACACGTGTCGTCCGAGGGAATGGCGCGTTTCCATTTCGGTGGCTCCCCATGCGCGGGGCCGAGGGCTTGGCCGTCCTTTGCTGGCCATGGCGATCATGCGTTTGGAACGGCAATGGGGCAAAGGCGTGTTGACCGCTGAAATTCGTGCGGCCAATGCCGCCAGTCAGCGGATCTTCAACGCCTGTGGTTTCACCCTGGCCGATGAGGCTGACGGGGTGATGTATTTTCGCAGAGGTGGGCTATGAGCTCGGCTACCATTGCCGCCATGGCGGCCATCGCCGCCGGTTGGATCGAGGAGGAGGCGCCTGTGCCGCTTCACTCCGGGATGCTGGCGCGGGTGGACGCATGGCGGGACAGCGGCCACCAGCCTTTGGGGGCGCTGTGGCACCCCATCGCGGAGGTCTTGTATCACTGCGGAGCTTACGACGCGGAGCTTGCCGCCTGTAGGGTCATGGTGTCGCTGGAGCCGATGCAGCCCAGTTTCCGGCTGCGCCTGGGGCAAAGCCTACTCCGGGCGGGCGAGCGGGATGAGGGGATTTCGGTTCTGACGGGCCTGGCAGGCTTGCCCAATATCAGGATTCAGGCGCTTTGGTCGTTACTGAAGGCTGGTGACGGCTCTCTTTTAATTATCTCTGAGCTGGAGCGACTGCTGCTGGACGATGGGATTTGGAGCAGCCATCACGCCGATCTGGTGAAGCATTGGGTCTCTGCGGATTCGACGGAGCGGGGCGCGGCCTTTCTCGATGCCTGGACAGAGCGCTGGACCCTTCCTCCCACCCAGATCATGGATATGGCGATGATGGCCATGCTGGTGGGGCGTTCGCTTAAGGCGCGGCAGCTGTTCGAGCTGATCTGGCGCGGCGCTCCCCAGGCCAATAGCAATACGGTCGGTCGGTTGGACGGTGTGGTGCGCCCCTATGACCAAGAGATCGAGGCAGCACTTGTCGAGCGGATAGAAGAGGCCTTTCGTCGGGATGAAGCCGAACTGGCGCGGGTGGCGCTCCCCGATTACGGGCCTTGTGCTCCATCGTCTCGGGTGGTGTTGCTGACCTTCGGCGACCGCGTCTTGGACAATGACTTCGCCGTCCATTTCCAAGAATCGGCGCGCGAGGTCGGTGTCGATCTTCATGTCTACGTTGATTCGGCTTTGACCCTTCCGTGTGAGTTCATTGGTTCGGATTCCGAGGTGGGGCGGCGATTGGCCGCATTCGAGGCGGAGATGGAACGTCTGCGCCCCGATGTGGTGATGATCGACTGCGTCTCTCCCCTGATCTTACGGGGGATCAATCCCGCCATCCTTTATGATCTGAAGCAGCGCTTGGGATTTAAGGCGATCTGTCTGATGCGCGATTCCCATCGTCTCGCCATGCCCTTGGTCAAAGCTTGGCTCCCGGCCTGTGACGCCATGATGGCCGATATCCTTTCCCCTATTTTCAACTCCGATCACGCCCACTTGAATGAAAGAGTGCTGCCTTTGGTGGTGCCGTCGCTGCACCGGGTTTTTGCCGGACTGCCCGCGCCCGAACTTGGCCTTGTCTTCGTCGGAGGAGTGACCTTCTTCGCCCGCTTCGCCCTGCTGTCCATCTTGTTGACCGAGGAGATGGACTTCACCGCCATCTTCGGCGAGCGCCGTTATCGCGAAGTACCCGACATGGCCGCTTATGCCAAGGTGCTGGGCCGGGCTGGCGCTGTGCTCAATCTGTCCATTCACACGCCCGAGGATCATCTGGTCACCGGCCGGGTGTGGGAGACCATTGCCGCCGGATCGCTGTTGGTGGAGCAAGACAATGAGGGAACGGCAAGCTTCTTCACTCCCTTTCGTCATTATCTGCCCTGGCGCAATGCGGAAGATATTGTCCATATTGCCCACTTCATCAAACAACGGCCCGATCTGGCGCGGCGGGTGGCCGCCGAAGCCCATGCCTGGGCGCAGATTCACTACAATCCCAAGCGCCTCTGGGGGGCTATGCTGGGACATGCGTCCCGATCGCGGCCCGAGGCGGATCACGGGGCGGAACGCCGTGCCGCTCATGCCTGGTCCGCGATGACGATGGGATAATCCGATGACTTGGGAAGCGATATATTAACCATTTGCCGCCACCCTGATTGGTATGCGACTCATCTCGAAGGAACCTTCATCGTGACGCTATTGAACACCTTTCGCCACGACGGCATCCGCGAAAAGCTGGCCGGTAAATCCATTCTGATAACCGGTGGTACCGGGTCGTTCGGCAAGCAGTTCGTCCGCACCGTTCTGGGGCTGGATTGCGTCAGCCGTCTGATCGTGTTCTCGCGCGATGAGCAAAAGCACTTCGACATGATGCGGGAGTTCAACGACGAACGTTATCCCGCCATCCGCTATTTCCTGGGCGATGTCCGCGACCTGGAACGTCTGCAAATGGCGTTCCGTGGCGTGGATTTCGTGATCCATGCCGCAGCTCAGAAACATGTTTCCATGGCTGAATACAATCCCACGGAATGCTTGCGCACCAATGTGTGGGGAGCCGAGAATGTGGTTCGCGCCGCCCTGGATAACGGCGTTCAGACGGTCATGGCGCTGTCCACCGATAAGGCGGTCAGCCCGGTCAACCTTTATGGCGCATCCAAATTGGCGGCGGAAAAGGTCTTCATCGCCGCCAATAATCTTAGCGGTAAGTCCCAGACGCGGTTCGGTGCGGTCCGCTATGGCAATGTGGTGGGGTCTCGCGGCTCGGTGGTTCCGTTCTTTCGCGATCTGATCCGCAAGAATGCTGAATTCCTCCCCATCACCGACGACCGTATGACCCGGTTCTGGATCACCTTGCAGCAGGGCGTGGATTTCGTGCTGTCCTCCATGTGTCTGATGAATGGCGGTGAAATCTTCATCCCCAAAATTCCCAGCATGAAGATGACCGATCTGGCCAAGACCATGGCTCCCGATCTGCCCCACAAGATCGTCGGCATCCGCCCCGGTGAAAAACTGCACGAGGTCATGGTCAACGAGGAAGAAGCCCGCACCACCGTCGAGCTGGATGACCGTTACATCATTCATCCCATGCTGTCCTATTGGTCCAAGGCTGCGGTCGCGGCCGGAAAGCAGGTTCCCGAGGATTTCCGCTATGCCAGCAACACCAATGATTGGTGGCTGTCCGAGCCCGAATTGCTGGGGATGATCAGTCGGCTGGAGCTATGACCAGAACGCTGCCCTATGGACGCCAATATATCGACGATGACGACATCGCCGCGGTGGTGGCCGCGCTTAAATCCGACTGTCTGACCACGGGTCCGGCGGTCACCGCGTTCGAAGCTGCCTTGAATAAGGTTACCGGCGCTCCTCATTCCGTGGTGTGCTCGTCGGGCACCGCCGCCTTGCATCTGGCGGCACTGGCCTTGGGGTTGGGGCCGGGCGACGCGGTGATCGTTCCCAGCGTGACCTTTTTGGCTACCGCCAATGCGGCCCGCTATGTGGGGGCCGAGGTGGTGTTCGCCGATGTCTGCCCCGAAACCGGACTGATGGGGCCGGAGCATCTGGAAGAGGCTCTGACCCGCTGCACGGGGTTGACGCCCAAGGCGGTGTTTCCGGTTCATCTCAACGGCCAATGCGTGAACATGCGGGCGGTGTCCGAGATTGCCCACGGTCGTGGCCTTAAAGTGGTGGAGGATGCCTGTCACGCCCTGGGCAGTCAGCAGAATCTTGCCGATGGCTGGCACGCCACCGGCTCTTGCGCGGCCTCGGATATGACGGTGTTTTCTTTTCACCCGGTCAAGACCATCGCCATGGGCGAGGGCGGGGCGGTCACCACCCGTGACGGGGCCTTGGCGGCTCGGCTGCGTTTGTTCCGCAGTCATGGCCTGACCCGTGACTCGTCCTTGTTTACGCAGCCGGACGAGGCGCTGGACGAAACCGGCAAGCCCAATCCCTGGTATTATGAAATGGCCGAGCCCGGCTTCAACTATCGGGCCAGCGATGTATCTTGCGCCCTGGGCACCAGTCAATTGGCCAAGCTGGAGCGGTTCAAGTCACGCAGAGGCGTCTTGGTGGCGGCTTATGATCGGGCGCTGGCTCCCCTGGCCCCCTTGGTGGTTCCGGTTGGTCGGGTCGATGATTGCCGTCCGTCTTGGCATGTCCAGGTGGTTCGCATGGACTTCGCCGCACTGGGGATCTCTCGGGCCAAGGTGATGCGGGGACTTGCCGAACGGGGCATTTCCACTCAAGTTCATTATCTGCCGGTCCATCGCCAGCCCTATTATCGCAACCGGATTCCCGGTCTGACCTTGCCGGGGGCTGATGCCTATTATGAGCGCTGCCTGACCCTGCCGTTGTTCTTCGGCATGGAAGATCAGGAGGTAACCCGCGTCGTCCACGAGCTGAGGCAGGTGTTGTCATGATCGGAGTTCTCGGCCTGGGCAGTATCGGTCTGCGGCACGCCCGCAACGCCTTGTCTTTGGGAGAACGGGTGGTGGGGTTCGACCCCTCGCCGGAACGGTGCGCCTTGCTGGAGGCCGAGGGCGGCCGTATCGCGCCGTCACGCGAAGCCGCCTTGACCGCAGCACGGGCGGTGGTGATCGCCAGCCCGTCGGATCGGCATGAAGACGATCTGGCCGCCGCCATTGCCGCCGGTCGTCATGCCTTGGTGGAAAAACCCCTGGGTCATCGGGTGGGCCGTCTGCCGAACTTGCTGGATCAGGCCGATGCGGCGGGAGTGGTGGTGGCGGCCGCTTTGAATCTACGTCTTCACCCCTGTGTCTTGCTGACGCGGGCGGCCCTGGGCGATGGGGCGCTGGGCAAGGTTCTATGGGGGCGGTTTCTTGCCGCCTTGTATCTGCCGGACTGGCGACCGGGGCAGGACTGGTGCCAAGGCTATGCCAATGATCCCCGCACCGGCGGCGCCATCTTCGACTATATCCACGAATTCGATCTGGCGACGCATCTGCTGGGCCATTTCACCCCCCTGGCTGGTGTGGCGCGGCGTTCCGG
>JAYTWE010000578.1:0-1919 GCA_043744055.1 Magnetospirillum sp. | reverse complement strand
GGCGGCTGGCGCTCCAGAATGTCTTTAGCGCGTTTGTCGAGGTGATGGGTCTTCTGCAGCTTGTGGCAGAGACCGTCGGTCAGAGAAGTGGTCGCCGATGTGGCGGCGGGAGTGCTGGTGTTTGACCGGCTTTTCATTTTCCGGGGGCTCCGAGTCTAGCTAGCGGAGCCGGGCCAACAAAAAAGGCCGCAGGCCCCAGCATCGCTGGTTCTGCGACCTTTCACACCCCCGGTGTTTCTAGTCGGTAGAGGGATAACGTCCACCCTGCCAGCCCCGCCAGCAGCCCTACAGGCACAAATTTATAGCTGCCTAACGCAAAAGACAAGCCGGATTAGGCTCCGTCATGCCATTTCGGGGCATGTCACAACGCGATGGCAGGGCCGATTTATGGGCGCCAATGGGGAAGGTTCGGTCGCCGCTACAATCACCACGTCGGTGCAACTTGGCCCGAAGGCGCGGCATACCGACAGCGCCAAGACGCAGCAAATTGCATTACTTTTGCCGAAATGGCTGCATTACACGGCTGCGCCGGAAAGATAAAAGCCCAGCCAACCTATTGGTTTTGCTGGGCTTTTGAATGGTGCCGGCGAGAGGAGTCGAACCCCCGACCTTCGCATTACGAATGCGCTGCTCTACCAACTGAGCTACGCCGGCACATGACGTGGGGCGGACGTTACCGCCGTCGAAAGCGATTTGCAAGAGTCCAACCCATGCGAAAGCTCGCTCTTCGCTAAAACTCTAAGCGTGGACCGGCCCCACGGCGAAACGAGCCAGGGCTCCCCTCTCGATGGCGGCGGCGACCAAGCGGTCGATGTCCAGGCGGTGACGGAACAATTCCAGCAATCGGCGGACTTCTTGATGCGGCTCACGATCAGCGGCAGCCACGTCACACGCCAAGGCGTAGGCGGTTTCCCGTAGGCGAGGAGGCAAGGCGGCCTTGATGGAGGAGAACGCGCGATCCAAACCATCATCAGCATCCAGCGTTTCAGCACAAGCCGCCGTGGTCCGTGTCAACAAGGATGGGTCATAATCCCGGAAGACCGGCAGGAAGCTCACGATCTCACCAATCTTTCTCAATTCGGCATCAGTCATATTGCCGTCGGCGGCGGAAACCATGACCATCACATAAATAAGGGCGGCATGGTGGCTTATCATCGACGTTATCTCCTGAATGGCCTGACATGGACTTTACCCTTGCGGCAAGACGATACGTCAAGCATAGATTTTCTTTGAGAGGGGCTGGCCCCCACGCCTTGGAGCAAAACCATGGACGATACAATCGTGCTGCTGGTCGATGATAGCCGCGTAGCCAGAATGATGACCCGCGCCGCCATCGAGAAGCTGCGCCCGGACTGGACCATCATCGAAGCGGCCAGCGGTGAGGATGCCTTATCCGCCATTACACTGGATCGTCCTGATTTCGTCTTGATGGATGTCAACATGCCGGGTATCGGTGGATTGGAAACGGCGCGGCAGCTTCGGGGCCGCTGCCCCAAGGCGGTCATCAGTCTATTGACCGCCAATATCCAAGACTCCATCCGCAATCAGGCGACCGAGATGGGGGCGGGCTTTATGTCCAAACCCCTTAAGGAAGAGGACCTGGTTCGGTTCCTTGCTGGCGGGTCCAAGTCATCATGACAGGCTTCCTTGGCGACATCGAACGTGATGCCGTTACCGAGATCTTGAACATCGCCATTGGTCAGGCGGCGGCATCGCTGTCACAATTGATTGAGGGAGAAGTCGCTCTTTCCGTTCCCTCCATCGAGTTCTTGACGCCGCAAGTGGCGGCGGCACGGCTTGACGAATCCACGGGCATGCAAGTCTCGGTGGCGGTGCGTCAGAATTTCCAGTCATGCTTCTCCGGTGATATCCTTTTAATCTTCCCCGAGACCAACAGCCTTGAATTGGTCCGCACCATG
>JAYTWE010000577.1:0-4839 GCA_043744055.1 Magnetospirillum sp. | reverse complement strand
TCAACGGCAAGCGCGTCAATATCGCCTCCTACCAGTGCAAGGAAGGCGATGAGATCTCCGTGAAGCCGAAGTCCAAGGATCTGGCCCTCATCCTCGAAGCCGCCCAGTCGGGCGAGCGCGATGTGCCCGATTATCTGGAAGTCGATCACAAGGAAATGAAGGGCAAGTTCATCCGCATTCCCAAGCTGGCGGATGTCCCCTACGCCGTTCAGATGGAACCGAATCTGGTCGTCGAATTTTATTCGCGCTAATCGGTTCGTTCTTACGGACAAAAAGACGGCCCGGTGGAAACACCGGGCCGTTTTTGTTTATCCCCCATCGTCGTGAAAACCCGAAAACTCCACGAGAGAGACTATGGGCTCTGCCCAGCCCCGCAAAGGGCCACAGGCCTTTTGATTCCCTTGGTTTATTGGATAACAGGTCAAAGCGTGCCTATCGGGTTAACGCAAACACCCACTATATGTGGGTCTGGCGTGGAACCGCATCGCGCAGCCCAAGCGACCGCTTATGACCCAACTCTGCCATTCGAGTGGATCTAACGCTGAAGATAGGGGTGATCACAACCTCCGGTAACTTCATGGCTAGCCCAGTTTGAAAAACTGAATTACTCTAATTCTCCCTGATGGCTTGGAGGGGCTATTTTCGGCGACAGAGTAATTCATCATTATAAATCTCTCTTTTATCGCAGCATTTCTGCGTCACCGGTCCGCTTACGCGATCCCTGGTGGTGCATGAGCAAGCGAGTCTAATCACGAGATAAGGAGTGACAAATGAATAGAATCATACGGTTGCTAGGTTTGGGTGCCACAGCGGCCTTGGCGGCATGCTCGGCTCCCCTGGATCTGGGGATGCCAGACGCCGCTTTGCCCTCCGATGTATTGGATGTCCAATCCATCATCGGTTCCAGGCCGACGGGTGGCACGGCTTTCACACAGGCCCTCTTCCAGGAATATCAGGCCTACACCAAGTCGCAGATCACGACGGAAGTTGAGTGGGTAGATGCTTCCAAGACCGCTCGGAAAGGCTTGCGGGCCGGAGCCGGAGAGGTGGTCGTGCCGGACGAGATGGGGTCACAAAAGGTTCCCCCCGCCCGCATTCCCGAGTTGACCGCGGCACGAAGCCGTTTGATGGGCTATTTCAACGGCGGAGCCACAGAGCGTGTTCCAGCCGCCTCCGCCAAGGCCCAGGTGGCCTTCGACTGCTGGTTGGAACAAGAAGCCGAAGGTATTGCCAACGGGCCTTGCCGCACGACCTTCCTGGCTCATGAGCCTATGCTGAAGAAGACGGCTCCTGTGACTGCGGTCGCCCAAGAGTCGCGTCGCCAGTTTACCGTCAATTTTGCCCTTGGTTCAGCCCAGATATCCGCTCAGTCCTTGCAGACCCTGAAGGACGCGGCGGCGGCGCGGGCTCAACTGGGCGCTCCCGTCGTCTCGGTCGCGGGCTTTACCGATACCCTTGGCTCCGCCGATGCCAATATGCGGTTGGCTCGCCAACGCGCTGATGCGGTGACCGCCGAACTGGTCAAGCTGGGGGTCAATCCGGGCATGATTGCCGAGGACGCCCTGGGCGAGAGCACCCTCGCTGTTGCCACCAAGGACGGTGTCGCGGAAGCGAAAAACCGCCGTGTAGAGGTCTCCCTGGCGGGCGCTGCTTGGTCGCACGGTGGCTATGGCGGCTACGCCTATGGTGACCGCGGCCGTAGCGGCTATGGCTGGGGTAACGGCTATAACGGCTTCGCCATATTCTTTAACTCGGGCTCCAGCCGGTTGAGCGCACAAGATGTGGAGCGCTTGAAGCAGGTGGTTGCCGCTCAGAAGAACATGAATGCGAAGTCAGTCCGGGTTATCGGTTTCACGGATCTTACCGGTTCGGCCACGACCAATGCTCGCCTAGCACGCGAACGCGCCCAGGCAGTGGCTGCCGAAATCACCAAGCTGGGTGGTGCCGCTTCTGCGGTCGATGCGCTTCCTGGCGGGACCTGGGGGGCTCGGAATGATGGGCGTTCCCGCCGCGTCGAGATCCTGTTCGACTACTGACACCAATGAGAGTTGGGAGCAAACACAATGAATAAATCCCGTATTACCGCGATAATCGCCTGCGTATTGCCCGCCCTGGGCGGTTGCTCGGGTGTTCACTACGCGACCGAGGCGAAGCCGACCAACCTGGTTCCACCAGCGGAGATGCGCTATGTTGTGCCCGCCGGACCCTACGCGAACGATCTGACCGCCCTGGTCGGTACCATCGCCGTCTACAACAAGGCCGATCAGTCTCTGCAGGTGCTCGAACCGGTCGGTAATCCCTATGACCCCCGTACCCGCCCGGTCGTCGAGAGCGTCAAGCAGACCCTCTACAAGTCTTTGGTCGATCAGGCCATGAAGACCGACGTGCCGCTGATCGCAGGGGCTTTGAAGGATGCTGGTGGACAGACCTTGGAGGTCACCATCGTCGACGAGGCCCATGCAATGGTGCCAGGATACTCGGTCGATATCGTGAACTACCTCGGTAGCCGGTATCATCCGACCAATCCCCAGGAAGAAATCGTCTATATCGCCGAGGCTTGGCAGCGTCAATTCAACGCAGCCCTCCTCACCGCCGTCGAGCACAGCCCCTGGAGCAAGAATGTCGGCGTGGAGGTATACAACTCCATGACCTACACCCGGACCGAGAACTTCAAGGACGGTCGCTATCTGACGGTCGTCGCCGTTCCCTTCGCGAATATCGCGTCGGGTAAACCCGGCCTAGCTCCGGCCTCGCTGCCGGTGTCGGCGGTGACGTCCATTAAGCCACAAATCCTCAATCCCTATGCCTATACATGGCATATGGAAGACTGGAGGCATAATGGCAGGTGGGGTTGGAACGGTTACGGCGACCACAAAGGTAAGTAAGTCTTATTTTGCAACGATAAGGATATGGGGCGGCCATTGGCCGCCCCTTTTTCATTGGAATAGAACAAAATTACCGATGCATTGGGCGCATTAAAGTGTGACGCCTTAAATATGCATCACACTTTAACTTGTTTTATGCAGCCCCTCTGCCTAAGCGCCGCCTCCGGCGGCTTGGCCGCGCCCTCAATGGGCGCTGGTCGCAACGTGCGTCAGGTTTGACGCTCGTTGCTCTAAACTTTCCTAGTGCACTGACGCAGACGGAAGATTCTGACACACCCACATATATGTAGTGGGTATCTGCCTCAACCGGATAGGCTCGGGTCAAAGCATATGGCCGTTGGTCTTACATGGTGGAAGCCTGTGACACAAAGACGAAAGCCCTCCCCCCTTCCTCCGGTTTTACCGGGGAAGAGAAGAGGGCTTTCCAATACCTTAAGCCTGGATCAGCAGATCAGGCGGCAGCGACGCCCTTATCGTCCATCAGCTGCTTCAGCTCGCCGCTGGCGGCCATTTCGCGGACGATGTCACAGCCGCCGACAAACTCGGCCTTCACATACAGCTGCGGCAAGGTTGGCCAGCTGCTGAACTGCTTGATGCCTTCGCGCAAGGACGGATCGACCAGAATGTCGATGCCCTTGAACTTAACGCCAAGATCGGTCAACACCTGAACCACGGCGGCAGAAAAGCCACACTGCGGAAACATGGGAGTGCCCTTCATATAGAGCACCACATCGTTCTCGGAGATGTCCTGCTTGATGCGGTCGAAGACGGGATTATTCATCGGAAAGGCTTCCTCGAAAAACTGGAATGACTTTAACTTAGGGGCAAAGACGCCTCTGTGCAACATGCTCGGCACGAATGAGCCCTGCATTGAGCGCGGTCAAGCCTCATCCCTTGGCAAAATCGGGAGCGGTATCGGGGGTGGCGGTCTGTAGAGCCATGGCGTGCAACTCGCCGCCCATCTTGCCCTTCAGCGCAGCATAAACAAGCTGATGCTGCTGCACCCGGCTTTTGCCCTTAAAGACGTCCGAGACCACCAGGGCGGAATAGTGATCGCCGTCGCCGCGCAGATCTTCGATGATGACCTTGGCGTCGGGAATGGCTTCCTTAATCATCGCCTCGATATCGGTGGCTTCCATGGGCATGGTCAGAGTTCCTTGCAAAATACGGGTGGCAGACCGAAGCATAAGAGGCTCCGCCCGCCCCTGCAAGACTGCTAGACCGTCTCGCGTTCACACGCGAACGGCCTAGACTTGCCTGAGGCGGAAAAAGCTTCGCTTTTTCTGGGCTCAAGCGCCGCTCGGGCTAACGAGCGTGATTCAATGTGATTGAAAAACGCTCTATACCCCCATGGCGGACAGGGTTGCCGGGCCGACCATGCCATCGGCGCCAAGCCCTTTGGACTTTTGAAAGCTGATGACAGCCGCAGCGGTGGCGGGACCAAATACTCCATCGGCCGCAAGCCCAAGGGCAGCCTGCACCGCCTTTACGTCATCACCACTCATCATGGGCGTAGCGAGCTTCAGCACGCGCTCACTCCCCTGGGCCGAGGCCCGCACCGGAGCCTCGCCGGACAGCAATTGCTCGGTGATCGGAACGCCGCGCACGGTGAAGGGCAGCGTCAACTCCCAGTTCCCCGCCTCCATCAACTGATTGAAACTGTCCATGCGATAAACGCATTTGCGCAGCAAGGTATTTGAATTGTCGGCCAGCCAATCCCGCCGCGCCGCCACATAGGCGGCAATCCAGCCCTTCTGATCGCCAGCCAGAGTCGGATTTGCCGCAATGGTGCGATCGCGCAGAGCCCGCCATGATCCATGGACCACGCTGTCATAGACCACGCAAATGGACAGGGGCAAATCCAGCGACAAAGCCCCGGCAGACTTGACCGCCGGACTCCAATAGACCCGATCAAAAAAGGCATCCTGGCAACTCTGCATTGCAGGATCGGCCC
>JAYTWE010000576.1:0-2488 GCA_043744055.1 Magnetospirillum sp. | reverse complement strand
AATCTGCTCAATCCCGGCCACATGCAGCACCACCAAAGTGCCATCCCCACCGCCGGTACTCAGAAGAGTTTCCAACTCACGCATGAATCCACGCCGGTTCAGTGCCGCCACCACCGGATCATGATCGGAGAGTCCCTCTAAAAAAGCCTGACGCCGCCGATGCTGCCCTTCCAGCCACCGCATCCGCTCCACCTCGGACAAGATTTTGGTCACCGCCGCCATCACCGCCGGAGTAACCAGGCCGTCCGGCAATCCCAAGATAGAAGCCACATCCGCGATACTATGGACGGTGGGCGGCGGCTCGTTATGGGGATAAGGGGAGTGATGGGGAGGGTGATGCTGATCCTGATCGCGCACGTATTCGTTAACGTGGCCGACGGAAAAAACCGGATCGCTGCGAAATTGATTGGGCATTTCTCACACCGGATGATCACCCTGAATCTATCATGTAGATGGGATCATGTCTGATCTTTCGGCAATACATCCTTGCGTCCTGGTCTCCGATCCATATAATTCCGCCCTTTCGTAAACTCCTTCGGCGAGGCAAGCCGCATGGTCAATGCTTTAGGGCCACAAGTCGGCATCATCATGGGCAGCCAGTCCGACTGGGAAACCATGCACCACGCCGCCGCCGTTCTGGCCGAGTTGGGCATCTCGTTTGAAACCCGCGTGGTCTCGGCCCATCGCACGCCGAAGCGGCTGTACGACTATGCAACATCGGCCAAATCACGCGGCCTTAAGATCATCATCGCCGGTGCCGGTGGGGCTGCCCATCTACCGGGCATGACCGCCGCCATGACCTCGTTGCCGGTCTTTGGTGTTCCGGTGGAAAGCAAAGCCCTGAAGGGACAAGATTCGCTGCTGTCCATCGTGCAGATGCCGGGGGGAATTCCAGTGGGAACCCTGGCCATCGGCAAGGCAGGAGCGATCAATGCCGCTCTGTTATCGGCTGCGGTTCTCGCCCTGATGGACCCCAGAATCGACACCGCTTTGGAAGCATGGCGGACCCGCCAGACCGATTCCGTAGCGGTCTCCCCCGTCGATCCTGACCATCCCGACCTGATCCGCCCGTGACCGACACCCCTGAACGTCTCCCGCTGCCCCCTGGCAGCACCATTGGCATTGTCGGCGGCGGCCAACTTGGCCGGATGGCAGCCTTGGCCGCGGCCAAACTCGGTTACCTGGTCCATACCTATTCCCCCGACCGCGACGGCCCCGCAGCCCAAGTCTCGGCCGCCTCCACCGTTGCCGAGTATTCAGACCAAGTCGCCATCGAGGCTTTCGCCTGTAAGGTGGATGTGGTCACCTTCGAGTTTGAAAACATTCCGGCAGAAAGCGTCCGGCTGATGGCCTCGCACGTGCCGGTACGCCCGTGCTGGAGCGTCCTGGACATCGCCCAGGACCGTATCCGCGAAAAGACGTTCTTCAAGTCCATCGGCATTGCGACAGCACCGTGGCGTGAAGTCGGCAGCCTGGAGCAGCTTACCCAAGCCGTATCCGAACTTGGCCGCCCGGCAGTGCTTAAAACGGCCCGAATGGGCTATGACGGCAAGGGGCAGGTCAAGATCACCTCGGACACGGACTTGGCCGAGGCTTGGGAGTCCTTAGGACGCGGCCTCGACAATGCCGGTATCGGCGTCTTGGAAGGCTTCATCAATTTTAAATGCGAGATATCCGTCATCGTCGCCCGTGGCGTGGATGGACAATGGGCCGCGTTTGATCCGGTGTGGAATGTTCACACCAACCATATCCTCGACACCACCACGGCCCCGGCGCCCATTTCCAAGGAATTGGCGGATCAGGCCATGGATATCGCCCATCGCGCCGCCGAAGAACTCGGCGTGGTCGGATTGCTGGCGGTCGAAATGTTTGTGACCGAAGAGGGCCTCTTGGTGAACGAGATGGCCCCCCGGCCACATAATTCCGGCCATTGGACCATGGACGCCTGCCTCACCGATCAGTTCGAGCAGTTCATTCGCGCCGTTTGCGGCCTCCCCCTGGGCTCGCCTGAACGTCACTCAGATGCCGTCATGAAGAACCTGATCGGCGAGGATGTTGATATGTGGCTCAACATCCTGGGCGACCCCAGAGCCAAGCTGCATCTATATGGTAAAGCCGAGGCCCGGCCAGGACGTAAGATGGGGCATGTCAATCACATCAGGCCACGCTCGGCGTGACGATTTTGTAATTAGCGCATTTGGACATTGACGCCCTGCCCCTTATTGCTGGATTTTTACTGACGTCTTTATTTCATTTCCCCAGGAGACCCTTTGGAAGAGCTCGTCACCCACGTTCTGACGGAATACGGCTTCCTGCTTTATCCTTTCATCACCGCCTGGACCTTTGTCGAAGGTGAAACCGTGGTGATCGTGACCGGTGTCATGGCCTCCGAGGGGCGTTTCAAGATCAGCGTCGAACTGCTGGCATTGGCGGCCTTAACCGGCAGCTTCTTTGGCGATCAGCTTTATTACTATATCGGTCGTAAATA
>JAYTWE010000575.1:0-6473 GCA_043744055.1 Magnetospirillum sp. | reverse complement strand
TTACGCCAAGAGCAATTTGTAAGTCGACTCAAGAAAAAGGGGGGGGGGGAAGAATGAAGGCGTTCGCTTTGATCGCAGTCGTGGGGATGTTGGCCGGTTGCACGACTCAGATACACGCACCGCAGGAAGGCAATCAGCCGAGCACGGAAAAATTGGGGAACTTTCCCGCGGTTTTTTTAGTGCCGCTGGCCATTGATCGGGCCGAGGGAGTTGCCGGTGATGCCCAGGCGCTTCAGCGTATTGACGCCGAACTGGCCGGTTGCCTCGGCAAAGTCTTTCCCAATATCCAGCCGAAGGGCGCTGTCGGCAATGGTTTGCGGATTGAACCGGTTATTACTGATCTGAAGAAGGTCAGCACGGGCGAACGCTTTTTCGTGGGGGCCTTTGCGGGTAGTTCCGCCGTTCTCATGAAAGTCAGCTTCACCAATACGGCAACCAAGGCCGTGTTGGCCGATCCCATCTTTTATTCCAAGGCATCAGCCATGAGCGGGGCCTGGACCATCGGCGGCAATGACACCAAAATGCTGTCCAGAATTGCAGCAAATGCCTGTGAATATGCGGCGGCGAATAAGTAATATACCTCGTCGCCTTGATCATCCGAAAACTCCACGAGAGAGAATGTGGGCTCCGCCCAGACCCGCAAAGGGCCAAGGCCCTTTGATCCCATTGGAATGAGGTCAAGGAGACGAGTCTCCTTGCGGGTGGAAGGGCAGAGCCCTTCCTTCTTTTGGGTTTTTACGTGAACTGAGTATGCCTCGTTATAATGATGACCCGATCGAACGCCAAATGGCGCCACGACAAAAGTCGTGACGCCAAGCGTCTAGGCGAGCATTAGCTGAAACAGTTGGGCGAACCCAACCGAAAAAGCCTTCGCTTTAGAAGCCTTCGCGCTCCAGGCGCTTACGCTCCAACTTACGGGCGCGACGAACGGCCTCAGCCTTCTCACGGGCACGGCGTTCAGACGGCTTCTCGTAATTACGGCGAAGCTTCATCTCGCGGAAAACCCCTTCACGCTGCATCTTCTTCTTGAGCGCCTTCAGGGCCTGATCGACATTGTTGTCACGAACGAGAACTTGCACGTTGAGCCACCGCTCCTCTACGCTGAAAACACCCCCTTCGCACGGCATCTCTACCGTTCGGGAGGAGGGTTGATAGCATAGGGTTTCGCAGATGGAAAGCCTTAACCGGGACATGGCATGACGATTTTGAAAATAGCTCGGATGGGGAGCCCTATATTGAGGGCTGCGGCAGAACCTGTGGTTGATCCCATGGCTTTGGATGTGCAGCGCCTGATCGACCATATGATTGAAACCATGGAAGATTCGGGCGGGGTCGGGCTGGCCGCGCCCCAGGTTCACGTCTCTTTGCGGGTCGTGGTCTATCATATCCCCGCCGGGCGCAATGGCGGGCGGGCGGTGCCGCCAAGCGTGTTGATTAATCCCCGGCTGGAACCCCTCGACGATCGCATGGAAACGGCGTACGAAGGGTGTCTGTCGCTGCCGGGGCTGACCGGGGCGGTCCCCCGCTTCGCGAGGCTGCGTTGTCGGGGGCTGGACCGCTTTGGTCTGCCGGTGGAACTGGTGGTGGATGGCTTTCACGCCCGAGTGCTCCAACATGAATGTGATCACCTGGACGGCGTGCTCTATCCCATGCGCATGCCGGACCTGAGCAGCTTTGGCTTTGTCGAGGAAGCCCGGCAGGCTCTCGCCAATGATGATTTCGAGGGGGAAGAGTAAGCATGGACGCACAGCACTTCAGAGATTCCATGGTGACGGCAATTCTCCCCCACGCGACCTTTGACGGTTGGTCCAAGGCCGCCATGGCCGCCGCCGCTCGTGACCTGGAACTGGAGCCCACCATGCCCGCCCGGCTGTTTCCCGGCGGTCCGATCGAACTGGTGGCTCATTTCGTTGAGATGGCCGACCGGGCCATGGCTGCGGCTTTGGCCACAGAAGGATTGTCCAGCACCAAGGTGGGCGAGCGGATCTTTCAGGCTGTTCGATTGCGGCTGGAGCCCTGGGGCGAGCACCGCGAGGCTATCCGGCGGGCCGCTTCCTTATTGTCGCTGCCGACCAATCTGCCTTTGGCGGCGCGGCTGACCTGGAACACCGCTGATTCCATCTGGCGGGCGGTGGGGGATCAGTCCCATGATTTCGCCTGGTACACCAAGCGAGCCACGCTGAGCGCGGTGTATTCCTCGACCCTTTTGTATTGGCTAGACGATGCATCCGAGGATTCCGCTGAAACCTGGGCGTTCTTGCGTCGTCGCTTGAACGATGTCCGCAACCTTCCTAAGTTGCGCGAACGGGTGGAGGCTTGGGTGGCCGGAGTCAAAGCCCCGGCGCGGCGATGGGGAATGCCCCCGCGGTAATCATACCAACGGCTCTGGGGCGCGTTGAGATTCAGCGCTTCTCCCTCCCTCGGCTTGCCGGGGGAGGGGAAAAAGGTGCCCATAATCTGAATGTCAACGCGCCCAGAGCCGTTGGTATCAGCCCACTCTGGTTGCGGCGATCACGGCCATAATCTTATCCTTCAGCGCAGGCGGAAGAACCGGCTTTGCCAGGAATGCGTCCACATTCAGTTCCTTGGCGCGGGCAACCGTGTTGGCATCGGTATGCGCGGTCAGCATGATGACCGGCATGGTTTGGCCAAAGGGGTGTCCACGCAGAGCCTTGACGAAGCCGAAGCCGTCCACCGGACGCATCTGAACGTCGCAGATGACCACGTCGGGCAATTCGCGCTCTGCCACTTCGACGCCGGAATTGCCGTCATGGGCTTCGACAACCAAGCCGATTCCCACTTGCTGCAACATCTTCTTGACGATGGTGCGCACGAACTCCTGATCGTCGATAATCAGGACTTTCAGGGCTCCCAAGTCAATGGCGGCAGGCGGCATCCTATTTATCTCCCTTGATGGTGGCTTTCTCATCGGCTTCCTGAATCTATCAGAACATGATGAGAAAGCCAAAGAGACCAAAATTTTATGAATTTGCCGCTAGGGAACGTTCGCCGGATGCGCGGCTCCGAGCGGCTTCGCGACCAGCCTTGAAGGCGCGCTGGTTGACGTCCACCATGGCGGGTTTGCGCTCGCGGAACCGTCCGACGATCTGTTCTTCCAGTTCGCTGGCGGGGAAGGGCAAGAAGTCGGCGATGGCTCCGAGCATAATGGTATTGACCAGCTTCAGGTCGCCCAGCTCGCGGGCGATGGCGCCAGCGTCGAAGTCATAGACGGTGACTCCGGCGGCCCGCATCTGCGCTACCGGATCGTCGGGATACTTGAACAGGCCCATGGAGACCACCGGCGGCACCAGCCGAATGGTGTTGACCATGGCGATACCGCCCGGACGCAGCATATCGGTCCAGCGTGAGCCTTCCGCCACTTCGAATGCCACCAAGATATCGGCGGTGCCGGGTGTGATGACTGGGGACCAGACTTTTTTTCCGAAGCGCACATGGCTGGTGACCACGCCGCCGCGCTGGGCCATGCCAGCCACTTCAGACTTCTTGCAGTCGAAGCCTTTAGTGATCGCGGTCTGAGCCAGGATCTCCGCCGCCGTCATGACGCCCTGACCACCGGTGCCGCAGACCAGAATATTGGTGATGATGTCGCTCATTTTCAGTGTCCCTTAATAGCTGGTGGGGGCTATACGGCCCCTTCCCTGGCTCATCTCCTACGCGACAACCGCTTCCCGCTTGGCCAAGACGATGGCGTTCGGCCCGCAGGATTCGACGCACATATGGCAACCGGTGCACATGGCGGTGTCGATGGTGGTGAATTTCAGCTCGTTGACCTTGCCGTCAGAGCGGGTCTTGGATTCCGATTTCCTGACGGTGATGGCCGGGCAGCCCACATTGATGCAGTTGCCGCAGCCGGTGCAGTCCTCGTCCACCACCCGATAGGGCTCGATTTTGTGATAGAACTCAGACAACACGCAGGGTTGGTCGGTGATGATGACCGAGACCTCGGGAATATTGATCTCCCGGTTGATGGTCTTGAAGACCACCGGCAGCTGATAGGGATCAATCTTGTGGATACGCTCGGGGTTGACGCCCAAGGCTTCGACCAGCCGGACGAAATCGACACGAGGGGTGTCGTCACCCTTCAGCCCCTTGCCGGTCCCGGCATGGTTCTGTCCGCCGGTCATGCCGGTGGTGCGGTTGTCGAGCAGCATGACCGTGACGTTGCCGCGATTATAGACGATGTCCAGCAGCCCTTGCATGCCCATGTGCAAGAAGGTGGAATCGCCGATCACGGCGACCACAGCCTTGTCTTTGGTCTCTTCCGATCGGGCTTTGTCCATGCCGAGTGCGATGCCCATGGAGGCCCCCATGGAGATGGTGGTGTCCAGCGCATTCCAAGGATGTCCCGCCCCCAGGGTGTAACAGCCGATATCGCCGGAGATCTGGATTTTCTTGCGCATGCGGGCCAGCGAGTAATAGACGCCCATATGGGGACAGGCGGCGCACATGGTCGGCGGACGAGGGAAGGGATCGAATTTCGGATAGGTGCTGGTGGGCGGAATCGGCTCGCCCAGGAAAGTCTTGATGGCGGGGATCAGCACATTGGGAGTCAGCTCGCCCAGCCGGGGCAGCAGGTCCTTACCGTGGATCTTGCTCATTCCGGCGGCTTTGAGGTCGTGCTCCATCAGCGGTTCGGTCTCTTCGACCACCACCACGTGATCCACCTGCTCCGCCAGTTTTTCCACCAGGCCCACCGGGACCGGATAGGTGAAGCCCAGCTTGAGAACCGGGGCATCGGGGAAGCACTCGCGCACATGCATATAGGCGGGGCCGGAGGTGACGTAGCCGATGCGGCGGTCGGAGCCGGGCTCCAAGATGTTCAGAGGCGACACTTCGGCCAAGGCCAGCAATTTGCCTTCGCGGGCGATTTGCTCGGGCAGTCGGCCCTTGGCATTGGCGGGAGTCATGACCCAGCGGCGGGCATCGGATTTGAAGCCGCTGATCGTCACCGGATTCCGCTCGCCCACTTGAACCACGGCTTTCACATGGCAGACGCGGGTGGTTAGGCGCAGGAGGACGGGGGTGTTGTAGGCTTCCGACAGCTCGAAAGCATACTTGACCATCTCATACGCTTCCTGGGAATCCGCCGGTTCCAGCACGGGAACATGGGCGAATCGGCCCCAGAAGCGCGAGTCCTGCTCGTTTTGAGACGAGCTCATACCCACATCGTCGGCGACGGCGATCACCAGCCCGCCGACCACACCGGCGACGGTGACGGTCATGAAGGCGTCAGAGGCTACGTTCAGGCCCACATGCTTCATGGCGCAGAACGAGCGCGCCCCGGACATGGAACCGCCGATGGCGACTTCCAGGGCGACCTTCTCGTTCACCGACCACTCGGCGTAGAGATCAGGGTAAAGCGACAGGCTTTCCAGAATTTCGGTGGACGGTGTGCCCGGATAGGCGGCGGCAATCTTTGCGCCAGCCTCCCATACGCCGCGCGCGATGGCGTCGTTACCGGACAATAAAATACGGGACTGCGGCAGCGCCTTTACGGCAGCGGACATGGAAAGCTCCTCACCTTCGCATTCTTGGAACGCTTCCGCGGCCAGAATGGTTGTGCCCTCAAGGCTTGGCGGAAGGCGTAGAAACTAACACCGTCAGGTGGGAAATCGGAAGCGGAATGCGCATATGATTTTTATCATTATGCTGCAAAACGATACCGTTATCACGGCGTGTTGTGTCACATCCAGCGGCCGTTGTGCGTCAGGCGTCCAAGATGGTCCAGCGCAATTGTATAGACGGCTTTCGCGGCGATGGAGAGCGGTCGGGCCGAGGCATGGGCCAGCGAGATGACGCGCTCGATTTCGGGGCTGACGATGGGAATGCAGTGTAGCCCTTTGGCTTCCTGGCCGACGCGGGCATAGCGTTCCGATAAGACCGTGTAACCGGCCCCGGCCGCCACCAATGCCTTGATCTGGTCTAAGGCGTCGATTTCCATGACCACGTTTGCTCCGCGTCCGGCGGCCATGGCGGCCCGTTCCACCTCGGCCCGGACTCCGTGAGGCAATCCGGGCAGGATCAGCGGCAGGTCCAAGACGGTGGCCAGTTCGGCACTGTCGCGGTTGGCCACGACTTCGGCTCCTTTCGGAGCCACCAGCCCCAGACGTTCGCGGGCGACAAAACGGGTGGCGAGGCCGGGAGGAGGCTCGGAACCGAACACCAAGGCCATGTCCACTTCACCGGAAGAGACCCATTCCAGCATATGGCCCGACAGGCCCTCGACCACACGGAGCCGGATGGAAGGAAAGCGGTGGCGCACATCCATCACCAGGGGAACCGTCAGCATGGGGCCGAGCGAGGTTGGAATTCCAATCACCGCCGGGCCAGAGGGGGCGGCTTCCAATCCCCTGATCTCATCGCGTAGCCCGGCCATCTGTTCCACCAGCAAGGCGGCACGAAGAGCCAGGCGGTGGCCGCTTTCGGTGGGGGTCACGCCGCGTGCGGTCCGA
>JAYTWE010000574.1:0-2354 GCA_043744055.1 Magnetospirillum sp. | reverse complement strand
ATAAAACATCAGCCGGACCCAGATATTGCGATCCCCCAAACGACCTTGACCAGGCCCACCGATAATGGTCATGGCGGACAGGCGCTGGTTCTCGGCTCGCAGCCGTTCGATCTCCCCCGCTCCTTCGTGCAAGATGGCGTAAAGGCACATGGGATCATGACGGCCGGTTTCGGCCACCTTGGCGCCGCAGCGGCAAGCCGGGGCGGGAAAGGAGCGCATGCGAGAGAGGATATCGGTATCGGCCATGGCCTAAGTGCCTTCTTTCAAGCGTCACGGATGGTGAACAATATCAGCTTCGGCTTCCGCCGATGACCGCCTTATGCGTTGAACCGGTATGCGTCGAATGACTGAGCCAGCCCCACACCCAATCCAGGGCGGCCTTTAGATTGGCCTCGGCTGAGACGCTCAACGGCGCACCAAGCTCGAATGCTTCGCCGGCAATGGCCAGCAATTGGCACGGAGGCGGAGCCTTGGCTGTCACCTCCCCATAGACATGCATGACGCCTTGGGGCGACAGGGCATGGGTGGTGAAGCTTGAGTCGCGACCGGGTTCCAGCAGGGTAACGCGGTACGGCGATTCCTCCGACCGGGCCGAGGCATCGACAAACAGCACCCGCTCGCGCCCCTCCAAGTCCAAGGCGTGCTCCACTTGAAGCTGGAAGTCCGTCAGCAATTCGATCTCACCCCACTCGGGATGCGCGGCGCTCAGGGCCTCGACCTGCTCCAATAGCAGCGGCCCCAGCGCATCGTCTCCACGGCTGGGATTGCCCCAGCCGAAAATCAGGGTTGGAGCGATCATGCCGGTCTCTGCCGGATTTCGCCGCTCTCATCCTTGATCATCTGGTCGATCACCACGCCATCCGCATCCACCAAGCTCACTTCCAACGGCATCTTACCAATGGCATGGGTGGCACAGGACAGGCAGGGATCAAAGCAGCGGATCGCCACTTCAATATGATTGAGCAGACCCTCGGTGAGTTCGCGTCCAGTCAGATAGTTCTTTGCCACGTCACGCACAGCCACATTCATGGCCGTATTGTTGTTGGTGGTCGAAACGATCAGATTGGCATAGGTGACCACGTCATCGTCATTGACCCGGTAATGGTGGAACAGAGTCCCACGCGGAGCCTCGATGACACCAATTCCCTCATAGCCGCGCGGACCACTGACCAGCAGATCACTGCCCAGCACATCCGGGTCTTGCAGCAATTCCTTGATGGTCTCGGCGGCACACAGCATTTCGATCATGCGCGCCCAGTGGAAGCCAAGCGAGCCGTGCATGGGCTTGCCTTTGCCGTGGGCGATGAACTCCTTGCGCTCCTCCTCGGCTTGCGGAGTCGGGATGGAGTCACAGTTCTGAATGCGGGCCAGCGGCCCCACCTTGTACCAGCCCTTCTCGTCGCCCAAGGCGGTGATATAGGGGAATTTCATATAGCTCCACGGCTTGACGCCCTCGGTCAGCAAGGTGTTGTAGCCCTGATAGCTGACCTGATCGAACATGACCTCGCCGCCCTTATCCCTGGCGCGCAGGGCACCATGGTAGAAGTCCATCTCACCCTCCGCCCCCACCAGACTCATCATGGTGGAGGGAACATCGCCAAAGCTGTCGTAAAGGGCCGGGTTCTGGCAGTGCAGCTGCTTGATGATGCGAACCGCGTCGCGGCTCCAAGCGATCATCTGGTCGGCATCTTTCAGCAGATAATCCCGCTCGTCCAGGGTCAGGGACTTGTTGACGCCGCCGGGAATGGAGCCGGTGCCGTGGACACGCTTGCCCGAAGTGACACGAATGACTTCCTGACCGAATTTGCGCAGCAAGACACCCTTCTTGGCCACATCGGGATTGGCGGCGGCGACGCCGACGATGTTGCGCTTGGCCACGTCCGAGTCGAATCCGAACAAGAGGTCCGGCGAGGAGAGGTGGAAAAAGTGCAGCGCATGGGATTGCAGCATCTGACCGTAATGCATCAGCCGACGGATCTTCTCGGCGGTAGGAGTCAGCGTCCCTCCACCGACGATCATGTCCATGGCTTTGGAAGCGGCTAGATGGTGCGATACCGGACAAATGCCGCAAAGCCGCTGGACCAGGACCGGCACTTCCCAGAAGGGGCGGCCTTCGATGAATTTCTCGAAGCCCCGGAATTCGACGATATGGAGGCGCACCTGATGCACCTTGTTATCGTCATCGAGTAAAATGGTGACCTTGCCATGGCCCTCCACCCGCGAGACCGGCTCGATGACGATCCGGCGCAAGGTGTCGGGGTTCTGGGCGGTTTCAAGTTCAAATTGATGCATCATGACGGGCGACCCCTTGCGTTCAATCGTAGTGGATCAGGCCGTGACCCAAGGTGGGCGAG
>JAYTWE010000573.1:0-5370 GCA_043744055.1 Magnetospirillum sp. | reverse complement strand
ATGATGAAGCGGGCGCTGCGCACTTTCGGAATGTTCGTGCCCAGGGATCTGGTGCGTGAACTGGTGGCCAGCGGGCGGCCCATCGAACTGGGCGGGCATGATCGCACCCTGACGGTGATGTTTACCGATGTGGCCGACTTCACCGGCCTGTCGGAGCGCATGGAGGCAGGGGATCTCTTGCTTCACGTTTCCCGCCATCTGGCCGCCATGTCTGAATGCATCGGGCAAGAAGATGGGACCGTCGATAAGTATATCGGCGATGCGGTGATGGCATTCTGGGGGGCTCCCAACTGGCGCGAGGATCACGCTCTGCGGGCCTGTCACGGCGCATTGCGCGCCAGGAATATTCAAGATGTCCTGAACGAGGGGTGGGCGGTTGAAAATCTTCCCACCATGTTTGTTCGGATCGGGCTTCACACCGCCAATGTCATCGTCGGCAATATCGGCTCTGACCAGCGCATGAGCTATACGGCGGTGGGAGACGGAGTCAATGTCGCCTCTCGGCTGGAAGGGGTGAACAAAGTTTACGGGACGCAAATTTGCATCAGTCAGGCCGTTGTCGATGCGGCGGGTGAGTCCGTCATGGTCCGTCCGCTTGATCTGGTGGCGGTGAAGGGGCGGAAGGCCGGTGAAATGGTCTATGAGCTGGTCGGGCTGCGGCAAGGGCCGCCCGAACTGCTGGCCACGGCGCAACAGGCCGAGTTATGCACTTTGACCGAAGAGGCGTTCAGCGCTTATATGGCGCGGGACTGGCAACGGGCGGCAGAGCTGTATTCCCGGCTTGGCGAGCTTTCACCCGACGGGAAATTATCCTCGCTTTTCCTTGATCGTTGCCGTCACTACATGGTCGCGCCGCCGCCGCCCGAATGGACTGGCGTTCATGCCATGACGAGTAAATAACTTAGCTCGCTTTCGGCAGTCGGATGGTGAAGCAAGCGCCGCCGCCGGGGCGGTTGGCGGCATCCAGGGAGCCGCCGTGGTCGCGCACGATGCCATAGGAAATCCAAAGGCCCAGTCCGGTTCCCTTGCCCACCGGCTTGGTGGTGAAAAATGGATCGAATACTTTGGTCATGATGTCTTGGGGAATGCCGGGGCCGTTATCCTCGATGGAGAAAATCACTTCGGTATCGGTGACTTTGCCACTGATAGAGACATGGCCTCCGCTATTAATACCCGCCACGGCATCCAGGGCATTTTCCACCAGATTGACGATGACTTGATGCAGTTGACCGGCATTGCCGTGCACTGGAAGCCTATCTTCCAGTTCGATCCCTATGGCGGTTCCGCCGCGATTGCCCGATGCCGACCATTGCACCGCCTTGGCGGCGATTTCGGCCAGATCGAAGCTTTCCGGCCCTCCTGCGCTGGAGAAGGACAAGCGTTTCAGGCTGCGCACGATATCGGCGACTCGCTGCGCTCCTTCCGATGTTCCCTCGATCAGGGCTGGCAGGTCCAATAAGGTGGCGTCGATGCGCAATTCCGCTCGCAGCTTTTCCCGCATTCCCTCGGAGCAGCCGCCATGGATGGCGTCCAGATAAGCGCTGATCCGTTCCGAGTATTTGGAAAGCGCATGGACATTGCCATAGACGAAGCTGATGGGATTGTTCAATTCATGGGCGACACCGGCGATCAGGCGGCCCAACGAGGCCATCTTTTCTTGCTGGATCAGTTGGGCCTGGGCTTGTTTCAAGGCTTCGTAGGCGCGACGCAGCTCACCCACCGGCCGACCGGTCAGCACGATACCGGCGGGAAGGCCGCGATGATCCAGGCGGGTGGCGCAGGTAAGCGCCACCGGATCGGTGGGACCACCCTCGGCGGAGCGAAAGCGGACCTCGCGGTCGCCGCCGGACCCGGAATCGATCCAGCTGTAAAGCCGAAGTGTCTCTAGATCCTCGGCGAGAAGCTCACCAAGCGGCCGCTCGAACAGATCAATCTCGGCATGGCCGGTCAAGCGCAGAAAGGCCAGATTGACCTGTTGAATCCGGCCGCGCTGGTCGCAAACGATCAAGATGTCCGAGACCGCCGACAACACTGAATTGATGAAGCGCTGGGCTTCTTCCAGGGCGGTGTTTTTTTCCTCCAGCTCCACTTCGTATTGGATAAGGTCGGAATAGACCTCTTCCATCTTGCGGATCACTTCGATCCAGGCGGTTTCCTGGGCCGAGGCGGTATCGGCTTCGCTGGCTCCCGCGAAGTCATAGGCCGATGAGGGGCGGGGGTCGCTATAGGTCGCCATCAGGTCTCTCGCTCCAGCCCGTAACGGCGCAGCTTGGCGCGCAGGCCAACCCGTGACAGGCCCAGCTCGTCAGCCACGCGGCTGATGTTCCAGCGATGATGACCAAGGGCATCCGTCAAGATGCGGGCCTCCAAGGCTTCCACCTGGTCCTTCAGGCTTTTGGGGGAGGCATCGTCCAAGATGGCGCGATGCGCGGGACAGGCGCGGGCATGAATGCGTGGACTGATAAGGTCTCTATCCAACCGGCTGGAATCGGCGAGGGCGACCATGCGTTGAATCTCGTTTTGAAGCTCGCGCACATTTCCCGGCCAGTCATAGCCTTGCAGCAGCGTCATGGCCTGATCGGTGAATTCCAGATTGGGGCGGCCGAAACCTTTGCGGGTTTCCGCCAGCAGCCGTTCGGCCAGCAGCGGTATATCCATGGGGCGTTCGCGCAGCGGCGGCAGATGGATCGGGAAGGCGGCAAGGCGGTAGAACAGGTCGCGACGGAAAAGCTTGTCGCGCACATCGTCTTCCAGATTGCGGTTGGTGGCGGTGATGACGCGCACATCCACCTTGCGGGTCAGGCGGGCTCCCAGCGGTCTGATCTCGCCCTCTTGGAGCACGCGCAGCAGCTTGACCTGGAAAGCGGGCGAGGTCTCGCCGATCTCGTCGAGAAAGATGGTGCCGCCGCTGGCCTGTTCAAACAGGCCGATCCGGTCTTCATAGGCCCCAGTGAAAGCACCTTTCTTACAGCCGAACAGTTCGGATTCCAGCAGCTGGTCGGGTAGTGCTCCGCAGTTTTCCACCACGAAAGGCTTGTTGCCGCGCGGGCTGCCGTAATGGATGGCCCGCGCCATAAGCTCTTTACCCGTGCCTGATTCTCCGGTGATGAGAACGGAAATATCAAAATTGGCCACCCTGCGCGCCATGTCGATGACCTGGGCCAGGGGCGAGGCGGGGGCCAGGGGTGAGGCGGGGGCATGGGTGATGGCGTTAAAATGATGGTGGCGCTTTAATGTCCCGGTCTTGCCCGCGATGGCCTTTTCCAGCATGGCCGGAGCCACTTTGAGATCAATGCTGGCCTGGGCGCTTTGCTGTTGGAGCTGGAACAGCTTCAACGCGCCGTGCAGGGTTTCGATCAGGGCATCCGGTTCCCAGGGCTTGGAGATGTATTGATAGATTCCGGCCTCGTTGACTCCGGCGATGATGTCCTCGGCATCGGAATAGCCCGAGATGATGATCCGAACCGGATCGGGCCAGCGGGCGCGAACCGTCTTCAGGAACTCCACCCCCTGGATGCCCGGCATGCGCTGGTCGCACAAAATGGCGTGGACCATTTCTTGTTCCAGCAGGGTTTCGGCTTCCTCGGCGGTGGAGGCGCATACCACCTGAAATTCGTCGGACAGCACTCGGCGCAGCGCTTCTTGCGATTGCTTTTCGTCGTCAACCACCAAGATGATCGGCAGATTGCTCACGCGCTGGTTTCCATGCTGCGAGGAAGGAGAGTATTCTTGGCGGTAACGACCTTCGGGTCAACACCGACGGCGAAATGATGTGATGAGCGGACTGACGGCTGAAATTAGAGAAACCCGTGTCTCCAAGGGAACTCTGGCTTTATGGTTTCTTGGACAGAACGGCTGGATGGTGAAATCGCCGGGTGGGACCGTCATCGCCGTCGATCCTTATCTGTCGGATTCCTGCAACCCATCCCGGCGGGGGCTTAATCTGGCGCGTCAGGTGCCGCTGCCCCTGGCCCCTCATGAGTTGGAGGCTGATCTGTTGATCTGCACTCATTCCCATAAGGATCATGCCGACCCGGATACGCTGTGCCATTGCGCCCGCTCGGGGCGGGTGAAGGGGTTTCTCGGCCCAGGAGACACGCAGCTGGTGTTCGACGATGCTGGGATTGCCGAAAGTGACCGGGCGATCACCTGGCCCAATAATGTGACCGAGATCGGTGACCTTAGCCTGACCGGCACCTTTGCTTTGCCCACCGATGCGGGCGATCTCACCCATATGGGCTTCATGATCCAGGCGGAGAACGGTCCCAAGCTGTGGATTACCGGCGATAGCGCCTGGTGCGACCTGCTGGCCGAGGCGGGGCTGAAGCATTTGCCCGATGCGGTCTGTCTTCCCATCAATGGCGGCTATGCCAATCTGTCCCATTGGGAGGCCGCCGAGCTGGTGCGCCGGGTGGACCCAGCCCAGGCTATTCCTTGTCACTGGGATATGTTCGCCGATAATTCCTGTCAGCCGCATATGTTCGAGGCCTCGCTGACCGTCAAGGGAATGCGTGAGAAATACCGTCTGCCGGTTCATGGTCGGAAGATGGTGATTGAGAAGAGTTAGGTTTTTCGGAATGGCCCGTCCTGCAGCTGATCGGCCATGTCCTCGGCGATCAATGGGCGTTCGTGATCAAGGAAGTGGCCGACCGCGTCCCGCAGCCGTTCGTCGGCGATCCAATGGGCGCTATAGGTGGGAGTGGGCAGATAGCCCCGGCTGACCTTGTGCTCGCCCTGGGCTCCGGCCTCGACGCGGGCCAGCCCATGGGTGATGGCGAAGTCGATGGCACGATAATAGCACGCTTCGAAATGCAGACATTCCACATGGGGACCGGCTCCCCAGGTGCGGCCGTACAACGTATCCGCCCCCAGCATGTTGAAGGCGGCTCCCACCGGCATTCCCCCGGATTCGGCCCAGATCAGTACCACCTTGTCTCCCACTGGCGAGGCCGACAGCAGTTCAAAGAAGGCGCGGTTCACATAGGCCTTGCCCCATTTACGGTCCACCACCGCCTGGTAATAGCGATGAAACACATCCCAGTGATGGGACTTCACATCGGCTCCCACCAGGGTGGTCAGGGTGATGTTCTGGTGGGCGACGGTCTCGCGCTCTTTGCGGATGGCCTTGCGCTTGCGCGATGACAGGGCGGCGAGGAAGTCGTCGAAGCATTGATAGCCGTCATTGGTCCAGTGGTATTGACTGCCCAGTCGCTGGAGGAAACCGGCTTGCCCCAGCGAGTCGTATTCCGCTTTGGTGGGGAAGGTGACATGGACCGAACTGGCTCCGATCTGCTTGGCCAGGGTGACCATGGCGGAGGCGAGAAGACGGCGGAGCCTGGGGGCATCCTCACCCGGACGGATCAGCAGACG
>JAYTWE010000572.1:0-6012 GCA_043744055.1 Magnetospirillum sp. | reverse complement strand
CTTCAGTCGTCCGAATATAATGTGGAACGCGCCCAGCGCGGCATCGTCTATATCGACGAAGTGGACAAGATCAGCCGCAAGTCGGACAACCCCTCCATCACCCGCGATGTCTCGGGCGAGGGTGTGCAGCAGGCTTTGCTGAAGATCATGGAAGGGACGGTGGCTTCGGTTCCGCCCCAAGGTGGCCGTAAGCATCCTCAGCAGGAATTCCTGCAGGTGGACACCACCAATATCTTGTTCATCTGCGGCGGCGCTTTCGCCGGATTGGAAAAGATCATCGGCAGCCGTGGCCGTGGCACCTCCATCGGCTTTGGCGCCGATGTGCGCGGCCCGGACGAACGCCGCACTGGTGATATCTTGCGCGAGGTCGAGCCCGAGGATTTGCTGAAGTTCGGCCTGATCCCGGAATTCGTCGGTCGTCTGCCGGTTCTGGCGACGCTGGAAGACCTGGATGTGGGCGCCTTGATTGATATTCTATCCAAGCCGAAGAACGCCCTGGTCAAGCAGTATCAGCGCTTGTTCGAGATGGAAGATACCCGTCTGTCCTTCAGCGAGGACGCCCTGATGTCCATTGCCGAGAAGGCCATCGCCCGCAAGACCGGTGCGCGTGGCTTGCGCTCCATCATGGAAAGCATCCTGCTTGACACCATGTTCGATCTTCCCGGACTGGATCTGGTGGACGAGGTGGTCATCAGTAAGGAAGTGGTGGAAGGGCGTGCCCAGCCGCTCTACATCTACTCTGAACGTCGCGAGGATTCCGGCGCGACGGCTTGACGGCGGCAGAAAGCCCCCCAGCTATTGGTAATATTCTTTTTGGCGGTTCGAGGCGTTCTCGAACCGCAGGCGTGAGCGAGGCAGCATGGTCGAAAACCCGCGTGGCGATATTTTTCCGGTCCTCCCGCTTCGTGATATCGTCGTCTTTCCACACATGATCGTTCCGCTGTTCGTTGGTCGCGACAAGTCGGTTCGCGCCTTGGAAGACGTGATGCGCGAGGACAAGCAAATTCTGCTGGTGGCGCAAAAGAACGCCGCCCAGGATGATCCCACCACCGATGATATCTATTCGGTCGGCACCGTATCTACCGTGTTGCAGCTTTTGAAGCTGCCCGACGGCACCGTGAAGGTGCTGGTGGAAGGCGGCAAGCGCGCCAAGATCACCGGCTTCACCGACAATGACAATTTCTTTCAGGCCTATGCCGAGGTCATCGACGAGCGCGAGGGCGATCCCCAGGAGCTGGAGGCATTGTCTCGCTCGGTGGTCAGCCAGTTCGAGCAGTATATCAAGCTGAATAAGAAGATTCCGCCCGAGGTTCTGGTCTCCATCAACCAGATCGAGGATTCCGCCAAGCTGGCCGACACCGTCGCGTCTCATCTGGCGCTGAAGATTTCCGAGAAGCAGGAACTGCTGGAGGTCGAAGTGATCTCCGAGCGTCTGGAGCGGGTCTATTCCTATATGGAAGGCGAGATCGGCGTCCTTCAGGTGGAAAAGAAAATCCGCAACCGCGTTAAGCGGCAGATGGAGAAGACGCAGCGCGAGTATTATCTGAATGAGCAGATGAAGGCCATTCAGAAGGAATTGGGCGAGACCGAGGACGGTAAGGACGAAGGCGCTGAGATCGAAGAGCGCATCGCCAAGACCAAGCTGACTGTCGAAGCCCGCGAGAAGGCCCTGGCCGAGCTGAAGAAGCTTCGCTCCATGAGCCCCATGTCCGCCGAAGCCACGGTGGTCCGCAACTATCTCGACTGGATTTTGTCCATTCCGTGGAAGAAGCGCACCAAGGTTAAGAAGGATGTGGGCTTGGCCCATCGGGTGCTCAATTCCGATCATTACGGCCTGGAGAAGGTCAAGGAACGCATCCTTGAATACTTAGCCGTGCAGATTCGCACCGAGAAGGTTCGCGGCCCTATTTTGTGTCTTGTCGGCCCTCCTGGTGTGGGGAAGACCTCGTTGGGCAAGTCCATCGCTAAGGCCACAGGGCGTAATTTCGTCCGCATGAGCCTGGGCGGCGTTCGTGATGAAGCCGAGGTCCGTGGCCATCGCCGTACCTATATCGGCTCCATGCCGGGCAAAATTGTCCAGGGCATGAAGAAGGCCAAGTCCTCCAACCCGCTGTTCCTGCTGGACGAAATTGACAAGCTGGGGGCGGATTGGCGCGGCGACCCCGCTTCGGCTCTGCTGGAAGTGCTCGATCCCGAGCAGAACTCGACCTTTGCCGATCATTATCTGGAGGTCGATTACGACCTGTCCGACGTGATGTTCGTCACCACCGCCAATACAATGCGCATGCCCCAGCCGCTGCTGGATCGCATGGAGATCATCCGTCTGTCCGGCTATACCGAGGATGAGAAGGTGGAAATTTCCAAGCGCCACCTGCTGCCCAAGGTGATTAAGGCGGCGGGTCTGAAGGCGGGCGAATGGTCCATCAGCGACGAGGCCATGCGTCACATCGTGCGCTATTACACCCGCGAGGCGGGGGTGCGCAGCATGGAACGCGAATTGGCCAGTCTGGCCCGCAAGGCGGTGAAGGAAATCGTTTCGACCCGTAAGACCAAAGTGGCGGTAACACCGCGCAATCTGGAAAAATACGCAGGTATTCACCGCTATCGCTTTGGCGAAGTGGAAGACCAGGATCTGGTGGGGGTCGTCACCGGTTTGGCTTGGACCGAGGTGGGCGGCGAATTGCTGACCATCGAAGCGGTCAGCATGCCGGGTAAGGGGACCTTTGCTCATACCGGCAAGCTGGGCGACGTGATGCAGGAATCCGTACAGGCGGCGCGCTCTTATGTGCGCTCTCGCTCTGTCACTTTCGGTATCAAGCCCAGTGTGTTCGAGAAGCGCGATATCCATGTCCACGTCCCGGAAGGCGCCACGCCCAAGGATGGTCCTTCGGCCGGTGTCGCCATGTGCACCACCATTGTTTCGGTGCTGACGGGGATTCCGGTACGCCGCGATGTGGCCATGACCGGTGAAATCACTTTACGCGGTCGGGTTCTTCCCATCGGTGGTCTGAAGGAAAAGCTGTTGGCGGCTCTGCGTGGCGGCATCAAGACGGTGCTGATCCCCAAGGAGAACGAAAAGGATCTGGCGGAGATTCCTGACAATGTGAAGAAGGGACTGACCATCATTCCGGTCTCTACCGCTGACGAGGCTTTGCAGCATGCCTTGGTCCGCATGCCGGTGGCGATCGAATGGGATGAGGTTGATGAGAAGGTCGATGCCAAAGTTGCGAAAGAGGCCGACGCGACGGTAAGCGGTGTTGTGACTCACTGAGCCTTTGATTTTCACCAAATGGAAGCGGCCACCCAATTAGAGGTGGCCGTTTTCATTCATGGGCAGGCAATAGGTCAGATCGTTCAATAATCAAGCAAATCCGCCAAAAAATGTACTATTGCAGATTGACGGTTTTAGATCGCGTGAATTAGACTGCCTCATCCTATTCGATAGCCGGTGTTTCCGGTTGTCACTCTTGGTTAAACGAAGGGGGCATCAGTGAACAAGAACGATCTCGTGACGGCTGTGGCGGGTGCCACCGGTTTGTCCAAGTCCGATGCGGCCAATGCCGTCGATAGCGTTTTCCAGGCGATTACGACCTCGCTTCAGAGCGGTGATGAAGTTCGTCTCGTCGGCTTCGGCACTTTCGCCGTGGCGGAGCGTGCCGCTTCCGAGGGACGCAATCCTCGTACCGGCGACAAGATCCAGATTCCAGCCTCCAAGCAGCCGAAGTTCAAGGCCGGCAAGGGGCTGAAGGATTCCGTGCAGTAATCTGCACAGGTCCTGAAAAGGTTAAGCGCCGACTGCAGGACCGCAGTCGGCGTTTTTGTTTCTGTGGGGCTTCTCCTTCCCTCGGTTTTGCGGGAAGAAGGTCGGGAGTTATACTCCGTCGCCGTGGAAACCCGGAAGAACGAGTTGTTAGCAACCGATCTGCTCAGCACCGGCGAGAGCCCCGAAAGGGCCAATCATTAAAGCCGTTGGTATGAGACATGAACTCTAAAGCAATCCCATGGCCTTGAAGCTGGCATGGCCTTTGCGGCCGATGACCACATGGTCATGAACAGAGATTCCGACGGCTGAAAGGGCGATCTTCACCGCTTTCGTCATGTCGATATCGGCTCGTGATGGCGCCGGGTCACCCGACGGATGATTGTGAACCATGATGATGGCCGAAGCGTGCAGGGCCAGCGCTCGCTTCACCACCTCCCTGGGGTAAAGCGGGGTATGGTCGACGGTTCCGGTCTGCTGGAGTTCGTCGGCGATCAGCACATTTTTTCGGTCGAGGAACAGCAGTCTGAATTGCTCGGTCGGCAGGGTCGCCATGGCGGTACGGCAGTAATCGAGCAGACTATCCCAGCTTGTAATGACCGAAGCGTTGAGCACTGGGGCTTGGGCCAGCCGGATGGCGGCTTCGCGCACCACTTTCAAAGCGGTGACGGCAACCTCTCCGATTCCGTCCATCTCGCGCAGGTCATCCGGGTCAGCGGTCAAGGCATCGGCAAAGCTGCCGAATCGTTTGATGAGGGCCTTGGCCAGCGGCTTGACATCTTTCTGGGGGATGGCGATGCCCAGCAGCATTTCCAGCAATTCGTAATCGGGCAGGGCGGTAGGCGCACTGAGAAAGCGTTTGCGCAGTCTCTCACGATGACCTTTGTGGCTGTGCTCGGGGGTAGGATCGGCCTCGGCCAGTCCCGGAAGGGTTGGATCAGAGCTCACAGCTTGGCGCGGAAGGCTTCCAGCCAGCGGAGCCGGCTTTCCAACAGGGAAATGTCGTGGTCCAACCATGCGACCAGGGCGCTGTCGGGGCCATCTTCCTGGGCATTGTTACCGCGAAGATCAACCAGCCGGGCCAGCTCGCTTTCGGTGCCATCCATTAAAAGCTCGACCTGCTCGCATCGCTCGGTGGGGGCCAGCAGGTCAAGAAAGCGGATCTTCAACGCCATCACCAGCTTGGAAAGATCGCTGGCAGGGCGCAACCGCGCCGTCAGCAACGCATGCAGCTCACGCCGTCCCGCCGCCGAGATGGTGATCAGGGCATCGTCTTCCATGCCCTTGCCGTCGATGGCTTCCACCAATCCTTCGTAGCGAAGCAGTTCGATGGAGGTTCCCATCAGCTCTAGCGACGGCCCCATGATCCGGCTAGTGAAGTGGCGGACCGACCCGGCCAATTCGCTATAGGGCATTGGCTTTGACGCAATGGTTCCCAGCGCGCAGAGCCGCACGGCTTCCTTTGGGGTCAATGTCTGGTCGGTGAACATGGCAGGTTCTCTAACGGAGTAATCCACCTCCAAATATAGGGGGTTATGGTGGCCGCGTCCACAAATACGGTTGCAAAGGCTTTCGTGTTGTCGGAGCCTGTGGGCCATGATCACACAAACGTCCTCATCTCCCGTCTGGGTCCTGGCTGACGACCGGGTCGGCAATGTCAGTCAATGCCTGGGGGTGGCCGATGCGCTTGGCCTTCCCTATGAGGTCAAGGCTATCCGTTATGACCGATTGGGGGCATTGCCCAATGCATTTCGAGGCGTTGGGCTTTTGGGTGTGACGGCAGAGAGCCGTGCCGCCCTCACTCCGCCTTGGCCGCGACTGGTGATCGCTGCCGGAAGGCGAACCGCGCCTGTCGCCCGCTGGATCAAGCGCCGCTCTGGCGCGTTTTTGGCTCAGATCATGGACCCCGGCTTTCCTGGTCGCGATGCTTTCGATCTGATCGCCATTCCCGCCCATGACCGGCCCAAGCCCGGCACGAATATTATGGAGATGGTGGGGGCTCCCCACCGGGTTACTCCGCAGCGATTGGAGGCCGAGGCCGCGAAATGGCAGGAGCGTTTCGCTCATCTGCCGCGTCCCTGGGTGGCGGTGATCGTCGGGGGAGCAACCCGGAGAAAGCCTTTTCCGGTGGAGATGGCCCGCCAACTGGGCGAGCAGGTGGCGCGATTGGTGGGGGAGACCGGCGGTTCTGTTTTGTTGACCACCAGTCGCCGCACGGGAGAGGAGCAGAGCCGGGCCTTGGCTGATTGTTT
>JAYTWE010000571.1:0-5290 GCA_043744055.1 Magnetospirillum sp. | reverse complement strand
CACATCGACCACCACCATCTTGGCGGCGCGGCGGGTGGTGCCGCCCGACTTGATGGCGCCGGCGGCGCGGTCGCCGATCTTGAGGAAGCTCATCAGGCCGGAGGAACGTCCACCACCCGACAGCTTCTCGCCCTCGCCGCGCAGCTTGGAGAAATTGGTGCCGGTGCCCGAGCCATATTTAAACAGACGAGCTTCACGCACCCACAAATCCATGATGCCGCCTTCATTGACCAGATCATCCTCGATGGACTGGATGAAGCAGGCATGGGGCTGAGGATGCTCGTAGGCGGACTTGGAGCGGACCAGCTTGCCAGTCTTGAAGTCCACATAGGAGTGCCCCTGGCCAGGGCCGTCGATGCCATAGGCCCAATGCAGACCGGTATTGAACCATTGCGGGGAATTGGGGGCGCCCATCTGGCGGGCCAGCATATGGGCCATTTCATCACGGAAGGCCAAGGCATCGCTCTCGCCGTCGAAATAGCCGCCCTTCCAGCCCCAATAGGTCCAGGTCCCGGCCAAGCGGTCGAAGACCTGCTTGGCGCTGGCCTCGCCGACGATACGCTCTTTCTCGGGCAGCTTGGCCAGAGCCTCGGAATCGGGGACATGGCGCGACAGCCATTCGGGAATGTTGTCTTCAGCGGCGGGCTTCAGCTTGGCGGGGATACCGGCCTTGCGGAAATACTTCTGCGCCAGAACGTCACAGGCCACCTGGGACCAATCAGCGGGGACCTCGATATCGCCCGCGGAAAACACCACCGAACCATCGGGATTCCGAATTTCGCTGTTCGCCTGGCGGAATTCGATTCCGGCATAAGCCGTCTCACCGGATTTGGTAAAGTGACGCTGGACCCGCATTTGCTTCCCCCCTGATTTTTGACTGCTCTTGACCGCTTCAGGTCGAAGTGGCGCAAAGATAGCAAGGGCGCCGATTCGGCAGTCTCCCCCCTTCTTGCGTCGCGCCACTACATGTTGTGGCTCTCCCTCGACAACGACGCATAAGCTATGTCAACGGCCCCTCCGGCGTCAACAGCTTCTTACAATTCATTCACAGCATATTGTGTTCAAACTTATCTAAAATTAGCACCAATGGTATGGACGTCCCTTGCCGATGGAGCTGTCAGCCAGAGTAAATGCGCTATTTGCGCAACCCCTCTGGACGGGGCGGGGTGGTTTTGCCTATAGTCCGCCACACATTTGCTTCGCGAGGACGATGATGGCGACGCTGGGCACCCTGATTTATACGTGGACCAAGGGTAAGCTGGTCGGTACCGATACCGCCGGAAACCGCTATTTCACCGAGCGCACGGTCGCCAAGGGACGACGCACCAAGCGTTGGGTCTTGTTCAAGGGCAAGCCCGAGGCCTCGAAAATTCCGCCGGAATGGCATGTCTGGCTGCACTACACTTCGGACAAGCCTTTGACCGACGTCGCCCGCCAGACTTGGCAGCAGCCGCACGAAATTAACAAGACCGGGACGCCGGAAGCCTATCTGCCGCCGGGTCACGACCTTGCTGGCGGTGTGCGCGAACGCGCCACCGGCGATTACGAGGCATGGCGTCCTTAAACAAGGACTCTGACTTTCAAAGGGGGTGGGGCGATGTCGAGCCGTGACGACCGCGACACCGTGACCGGCGGCGCTGTCGTCGCAATCGGCGCGTTGCTGCTGACGCTCGCCTTTTCCATCGGCGGCAAGGCCACCGAATCTTCCGACGGCTATACGCTGAATGCGCGGTTCAATCGTGCCGATGGGATTGCAATCGGCAGTTCGGTCAGGGTATCGGGGTCCGTGGTCGGTCGAGTTGTCAATCAGGCACTCGATGATCGCTATCGCGCCATCCTGACCCTTAAGATCCGCTCGGATATCTTATTGTCCACCGATACGGCGGCGGTGATCTATACCGATGGCCTTTTGGGTGCCAAGTTCGTGGAGCTGAAGCCCGGCGGTGATGACAATATGTTAAAATCGGGCCAGGAAATTGAATTCACCCAAGATGCCGTGGTGATCGAGGATCTGCTGGACATGATTATCCAACAGGCTCGGGCCAAGCGCGGTTATCTGGATAAGCCTTTGCCCTCGTCGACAAATTGAACGGGTGACCCATGGGACGGAATCTGATCGAAACCATCATGGGGGCGGTGGTGCTGGCGGTGGCAGGATTTTTCCTGGTCTTTGCCTATACCCACGCCAACATCACCAAGATCGAGGGCTATGCCGTGGTGGCCAGCTTCACCAGCGTCGGCGGCCTGGATACCGGGGCGGATGTGAAGATCAACGGCATCAAGGAGGGAACCGTCCTATCTCAAACCCTTGATCCCCAAACCTATGACGCCGTGGTCAAATTGACGGTTGCTCATGGCATTCAATTGCCCGAGGACACCGTTGCCAGCGTTTCCAGTGAAGGTCTGCTGGGCGGCAAGTTCGTCAAGCTGGCTCCGGGCAAATCAAAAACCATGTTGGCCGACGGCTCCCATCTGGGGCCAACCAAGAATTTCAAGTCCATCGAGGAGATGGTCGGCAACCTGATCTTCCTCGCCACCGCCGATAATCAGACTCCCGTAGCCGCGCCCAAGGCAGCCGAGCCGGATACGGCTCAACCCAAATGAAGGCATACTCAGTTCACGTGAGCCCCCGAAAGAGCGAAGGGCTCTGCCCTTCACCCGCAAGGGACTCGGTCCCTTGACCCATTCCTATTATAAATCCAGCGGGATCAAAGGGCCTCGGCCCTTTGCGGGCGTGGGCGGAGCCCATATTCTTTCCCGAGGAGTTTTCGGGTTTTTACGGCAACGGGGTATATGCGCTTTCCTGGCGGTTCCGCTTCTTGCGCTGGGCTTTGCGTCCAACGTTTCGGCGCAACAGCATTCCGCCGGTGATTTGGCTTACGACATCGCTATCTTACAGGGCCTGGATAAGGTGACCGCCCGCGTGGTCACCATCGAAGCCCCGGTCGGGGTTCCGGTTCACGTGGGGGCTTTGGAAGTCGTTGCTCGCGCTTGCAAGAAGCGCCGCCCCGAGGATCAACCGGAAAGCGCCGCTTTCCTTGATGTCTGGGAATTGCGCCCGGATCAACCCGCCACCGGACTGTTTCGCGGCTGGATGTTCGCGTCCAGTCCGGCCCTGTCGGCCATGGAACATCCGGTCTATGACCTGTGGGTTCTTGATTGCCGCAACGCCAAAGGGCGCTGACTTTCGCCAGCGCCCCCTGTTCGTTTGCTGTGCGATCAGCCTACGGTATAGCCACCGTCCACCACGATTTCCTGACCATAGATATTCTTAGCCGCATCCGAGCATAGGAAAGCGGCGGTTTCGGCAATGTCGCCCGGCTGGCCGAATGCGCCGGGGAACAGCCGTGCCGTGACCTGGGTGGCAACCGCCTGAAGAACATCGGCGGGCAATCCGATCGTGCCCCAAATGGGAGTTCCGATGGGGCCGGGAGCCACCGAGTTAACACGAATCCCCTGAGGAGCCAGCTCGGCAGCCAAGGTCTGGGAGAACGACTTCAACGCCGCCTTGCTGGCGCTATAGATGGCCAGTCCGGGGAAGCCGACCTGAGTCAGGAAGGTGGTGACGAACAGCACCGAACCGCCCTTGCGGATATGGGGCAGGAAGCCACGCACGGTCTGCACCGCTCCGGTAAAGTTGACCGAGAACTGATGATCAATGGCGGCGGCATCGCTGTCGGCGAAGGGGACGACCTTGGCGATCCCGGCATTGGGGACGACAATATCAACACCGCCAAAACGCTTCGTCGCTTCCGTCACCAGACGCGCCAGATCATCAGGATTGGTCACATCACCAGTCACCACCAAGACATCGTCTTCGTGACCGGCTTTGATCTCGGCCAGGGCGGCGGCATTGCGGGCGAAAACGACAACCTTGGCGCCTTCAGCCAGAAACTTGTCGGCGATGGAGCGACCGATGCCACTGCTGGCGCCGGTGATGACGGCGACTTTACCGGAGAGTAAGCTCGACATTTGTCTGGGGTGTCCTAGCCAAGAGTATGGGAACGTCCAATGGACACGGAATCCCCCTCCTCAACATTGAGGCCGGTCAAGCGGACGAACACTGAAATCGACCAAGCTCCCCTCCCCCCCCTCAGCAAGGGCTTTTCATCCTGACAGGGCCGCGCTACCTTCCACGCCAGGATTGAGCGCCAGCAAACACGCCAGAAGCGCAAAGAGGCGGGATACAAGGGAGACTTCACCATGAGCGGAGCCATTGCCGCACGTCTGGCTGAACTGGGGATCGAATTACCGGTTCCAGCGGTCGCCGTCGCCAATTATGTGCCCTTCGTTATGACCGGTAATTTGCTGTTTGTGTCCGGCCAGCTGCCGCTGGAAGCGGGCAAGATGGCGGTAACCGGCAAGCTGGGAGATACAGTTTCCCTGGAAGACGGAATTCGTGCCGCCCGTTTGTGCGGCTTGAACCTGTTGGCCCAGGCCAAAGCCGCAGCCGGTGGCGACTTGGACCGTGTGAAACGCCTGGTGCGGTTAACCGCCTTCGTGGCCAGCACGCCTTCGTTCACGGATCAGCCCAAAGTGGTTAACGGAGCCTCGGACCTGATGGTTCAAGTCCTGGGTGAAGCGGGCCGTCATGCCCGTGTCGCCGTAGGTGCACCGTCACTCCCGCTGGATGCAGCGGTGGAAATCGAAGCAATCTTTGAACTGAGCTAAACTCCGTCCCCTTGAGAACATGAAAAATTCCAAGACGAACGTTTAGGAGAACATCTCACGGGCGCGATAGGCGAGGCCGGTGGCGACAGAAATGAACTCTCCTCCGCCACTGATCCGGTCTTCGCCGAACCGGTTCGCGAAGATCCGCCGGACGGCGGGAACCAGGGATGAGCCGCCCGTCATAAAGACCCGGTCGACCTTGGACGCAGGGATGCCGGTATCGGCCAACAGCGTATCGACACACTGTTCGATCTCGGTCAGTTCTGGGGAAATCCAGTCCTCGAATTCTGTTCGCGTGATGTTGCGCTGAATCGAGATGGTGTCGTAGTCGAACGCGAACAGTGTCTCATCCGCCAAGGAAAGCCGAAGCTTCACCGCCTCCACCGAACGATAGAGGTGGTATCCAAGATTATGCTCGATCAGTGTGAGCAAATCCTCGATCCGTTCGGGATGGCTGGCATGGCGCTGGATATCGCGCAGCATCCGCAGAGTCGAGCCGGTGCCTAAAAAACTGATATGGTGCCAACGCGCGAACTTGCCATAGATCCAATCGGGAACCGGCAGATCCTTGCGGTTGCTATGGAACGTCGTGTTCTTACCGAAGAAGTCGGCAATAGCA
>JAYTWE010000570.1:0-10654 GCA_043744055.1 Magnetospirillum sp. | reverse complement strand
CATCTGCTCGGCCAGCAGAGCGGCGGGGCTGTTTTCCACCCGCGAGCGGCGCTCTTCCAGGACCACGGCCAGCTCGGTGCGGAAATTCTTTTCGTCCAGCACCAAATTACGCATGCGGTCGGCCTCGATCCGCATCACCAGTTCCAGCCGGTCAGCAGCGACGTTCTGGTAATAGCCGGTATAGTCCGACGAGGTAAAAGCGTTGTCACGACCGCCATTGCGGGCCACAAGCTTGGAAAACTCACCGGGAACCATGGTGGGCGTCCCCTTGAACATCAAATGTTCCAGCAGATGGGCCAGACCGCTTTTCCCGGTCTCCTCATCGGCGGCGCCGACCTTGTACCAGACCATATGACTGACGATGGGAACCCGGTGATTGGGGATCACCACCACCTGCATGCCATTGGCCAGGGTAAAGGTTTCGGGATCAAACAGGCGGGCATGAGCCGGAGTGACGGCCACGGCCAGCATGCCGAGAATCAACGCGCATAGGCGAACGGGAGTCATCCTACCTCCAGAGGTCGGGGATGAGACGGATATGGGGATGGTTTGCCCAAGGGCAAGCAGCCTAGTTGAACACGCCTTCAAGCCAGGCCTTCTTACGGCGCTGGATCTGCGGCGTCTCGCCCTCGGAGACCGATTTGCCAAGCGCCTGGTTTTCGCGCAGACGCTGGGTTTCCTTGGCGGGGTCCACGGATACGCCAGATGGTTCGGCCTTGCGCCAGAACACGATCTTGTCCGAGAAGCTCTTATCCGCTTCCAGCAGGTTCTGATTTTCCTTGTTCACCAGAACGCGGATATCGGGCTGGATGGAATCGGCACCGACCCGCTTCATCAAGACCAGATCGCCTTGACTGCGGCCATCGGTGGCGATGGGAGTCATGCCGCGCTGGCCGGTGACGACGCGCCGGGCCTGATCGCGGGTGGTCCCTTCTTGCGGACGCGCGGCGCCGGGCTGTGGCGGACGCAAGCTGAAATCCGGCGGCATGCTGAGTGGAGCGCGTGCAACCACCTGGAATTCATCCGGCGGAGCCTTCTCGTAACCCAAGGCGCGCTTGGCGTCCTGGCACGCCGACAGCATCAACGGCAACACCGCCGCTAGGGCGAGGGCACGGGCGAGTCTTCCGGTACGAGGCAGCATATGTGTCATGGCCCTAATTCTTAGTCGAAACCCGGCCAGCAAACAAGGAGTCGAAAACAAGAATCGCAGCTCCCACGGTAATGGCCGAATCGGCGATGTTGAAAGCGGGCCAATGATAACCCACAAAATGGATGTCGAGGAAGTCTGCCACGGCCCCGAAACGAATTCGGTCGATGACATTTCCCAAGGCCCCGCCGATGATTCCGCCCAGTGCCAGCTGCAAAAGCGCTGACTCCGCCTTGCGCAGCCAGACCAGCATGACCGCGACGATGACCAGGGCCAGACCCGACAGGATCAAGGCATTCCATTCTCCCGCATTATTGCCGATGCCAAAGCTGACGCCTCGGTTCCACGCCATCACCAGATCGAAGAACGAGGTGATGCTGACCCGGAGCGGCGTGAAGAAGGGAGTGCCCTCCACCCCGTCGGGGCGCATCACCCGTTCCATGATCCACCACTTGCTGATCTGGTCGAGAATGATGACCAGGGCGGCGACAAAGAGTCCTCTACGCATGGGCATCGACGGCATCCGAACAGCGGTGACAGACCCCCTCATGAGCGGCAGTGCCGACCTCGTGGAGAACCCTCCAACAGCGCTGACACTTGGCCCCTTGCGCCGCATGGGGCGTCACCGAGACCCCAGGCACCTCGGCTAAGGTGAAGTCTTCGGGGCGTGGCCGTCCGTCCAGCACCACGATTCCCGAGGTGATGCAGATCTCCGCCATGTCGAGACCGTCCAGCAGCTGATGAATCTCGGTCGATACGGTCAACAGCGGCGCCGCCTGAAGTGAAGAGCCGATCCGCTTGGCAACCCGCTCCACTTCCAACGCACCGGTAACCACTTTGCGCACGTCACGGATTTTGGCCCATTTGGTCGCCAGTTCGTCATCGCGCCAGGAGGCGGGAATCTCGGGGAACTGCTCCAGATGGACCGAACCGTCCTCGGAGGGGTGGCGGGCCAGCCAAGCTTCCTCGGCGGTGAAGAACAAGAACGGAGCCAGCCACTTGCACAAACTATCGAGCACCAGATCAAACACAGTGCGGGCGGCGCGGCGGCGGATGCTGGTGGCGGTGTCGCAATACAGCGCATCCTTGCGGATATCGAAATAGAAGGCCGACAGATCCACGGCGCAGAAATTATGCAGTTCGGTGAACAGGCCATGGAAGGTAAAGCCGTCACAGGCTCCGCGCACCTGGGCATCCACCTCGGTCAAGCGATGCAGAACCCAGCGTTCCAGTTCGGGCATCTGATCCATCGGCAGCCGCTCGACCTCGGAGAAGCCTTCCAGCGCCCCCAACAGATAGCGCAGCGTATTACGTAGACGGCGATAGATATCCACCTGGGTCTTCAAGATTTCCGGCCCGATGCGCAGATCATCGGAATAATCCGACCCCACCACCCACAGCCGCAGAATGTCGGCTCCCATTGTGCCCACCACTTCTTGGGGGCTGACCACATTGCCCAGGGACTTGGACATCTTGCGGCCCTGCTCGTCCAGCACGAAGCCATGAGTCAGAACCGCGTCATAGGGCGCGCGGCCACGAGTGCCGCAGCTTTCCAGCAAGCTGGAATGGAACCAGCCGCGATGCTGGTCCGAGCCTTCCAGATAGAGCGAAGCCGGCCAGGACAGGCGCGGCCATTCCTCGCCCTCCAGCACGAAGGCGTGGGTGCAGCCGGAATCAAACCAGACGTCGAGGATGTCGAACACCTGATCGAAATCCTCGGCCTTGCGCCCCTCGCCTAAGAAGCGCTCGGGCTTTGAAGTGAACCACGCATCCGAACCCTCGGTACGGAAAGCCTCGACGATGCGATCCACCACGGCCTGATCGCGCAGCGGCTGACCGGTGGCCTTGTCCACGAAGACGGCGATGGGCACGCCCCAGGCCCGTTGACGCGACACGCACCAATCGGGACGGTTCTCGACCATGGAACCGATACGGTTGCGCCCCTGATCGGGAACGAAACGGGTGGCCTCGATGGCCGCCAGCGCCTTGGCCCGCAGACCGGTCGTCTCCATGGAGATGAACCATTGCGGCGTATTGCGGAAGATCAACGGCGCCTTGGACCGCCAGGAATGGGGGTAAGAGTGCTCCACCTTGCCATGGGCCAGCAGATTGCCGCACTCGGTCATGGCGGCGATCACCGGCTTGGCCACCGGGCTGTAATACTTGCCGTTCTTGCCCTGATTGAGAACTTCCAGCCCGGCGAAGATCGCCACATGGGGAAAGTATTTGCCATCAGGCTGGACGGTATCGGGAATGGCGATGCCGTGTTCCTTGCCCAGATGCCAATCGTCCTCGCCATGCCCTGGCGCGATATGGACGAAGCCGGTGCCGGTATCGGTGGTGACGAAGCCACCCGCCAGCAGCGGCACCGCGAAGTCGTAGCCGCCCTTGGCTTCGGGGTGATGCTTCAGGGGGTGATGGGCGATGGTTCCGGCCAGATCGGAGCCCTTGAATGTGGCGAGGGTCTTGAAGACGCATTTGGCATCCTTGGCCACCTGCTCGGCCAGATCGGCGCAGAGGACCAGCTTTTCACCGGGCTTGGCCAGCTCGGACTCGCTGCTTTCCACCTCGACCAATACATAGTCAAACGCGGCGCCATAGGCGATGGCGCGGTTGCCCGGCATGGTCCAGGGCGTGGTGGTCCAGATCACCACTTTGGCCCCGTTCAATTCGGGGCGGCTGGCCGTGACCACCGGGAATTTGACCCAGATGGTGATGGAGGTATGGTCGTGATACTCGACCTCGGCCTCGGCCAGGGCGGTCTTTTCCACCACCGACCACAGAACCGGCTTGGCCCCCTTGTACAGCGAGCCGTCCATCAGGAACTTACCCAATTCGCCCACGATCACCGATTCGGCGTGGTTGGTCATGGTGGTGTAGGGATGATCCCAATCACCGCCCACGCCCAGGCGCTTGAACTCTTCCTTCTGGATGGCGATCCACTTGGCGGCGAACTGGCGGCATTCCTCGCGGAAAGTGACGATGTCGATCTCGTCCTTATCCTTACCGGCCTCGCGGTACTTTTCCTCGATCTTCCATTCGATGGGCAGACCATGGCAGTCCCAGCCCGGCACATAATCGGAATCCTTGCCCTGCATCTGCTGGCTGCGGGTGATGACGTCCTTCAGAATCTTGTTCAGCGCATGGCCGATATGGAGATTGCCGTTGGCATAGGGAGGGCCATCGTGCAGGACGAACTTCTCGCGGCCCTTGGCCCCCGTGCGCAGACGGTTGAACAGCCCGATCTTGGACCAGCGCTCCAGCAGCTTTGGCTCCAGGTCGGGCAGCCCGCCCTTCATGGGAAAGTCGGTCTTGGGCAGGAAGACGGTGGTCTTGAGGTCGACGGTCATTGCAATTCTCAGAGGTTGGGCGAGACCGGCACCATGGGGCCGGACTTCGCGGTGAACTTGCGGCCCGCCAGCAAGGCGCGGCCGGTCTCGACGTCGGCGGCGATCTGAGCCCGCAATTCGTCGATCCCGCCGAACTTGCGTTCGGGCCGGATATAGTCGATCAGGGCCACCCGCAGATGGCGGCCGTAAAGGTCTTCATCAAAGCCAAGAAGATGGACTTCCAGCAATTCGTCGGTCTTATCGAAGGTGGGCCGGTGACCGAAATTGGCGACGCCGTCATGCCAGACAGTGTCGCCGCCCTTGTCGATACCAGCCCGCACCGCATAGACGCCAGTGGCCGGGCGTTGATATTCGTCCAGGCGCAGATTAGCGGTGGGAAAGCCCAGCTTGCCGCCGCGCGCATCGCCATGTTCGACCCGGCCTTCCACTTCCCAGTAATGCCCCAGCAGCTTGGCGGCATCGGCGGGGCGGCCGCTCACCAGATAGTCACGCACCTGGGTGGAGGAATAAACCTCGCCGGTGGGAGCCATGGCGGGAGGCACCACGGTGACGCCGAATCCCTTTTCCTCGCCCGCCTTCTGCAAGAAGGCGCAGGTGCCCTGACGTCCCTTGCCGAACACATAATCATAGCCCACCACCACATGGCTGGCGCCCAGGCACTGCAACAGCTGTTCCTCGATGAACTGAAGAGCGCTGATGCCAGCGAAGCCGGGGTCGAAATGCTGTTGCAACAACAGATCCATGCCCAAAGCTTCGATCAGGCGAGCCTTGACCCGGAATGGAGTCAGGCGGAAGGCGGGCTGGTCGGGATGAAAGACGCTGCGGGGATGGGGCTCGAAGGTCATCACCCCATGGGCAACGCCTTTTTCCTCGGCAATCCGCTTGGCCGTCAGGATCACCGTCTGGTGGCCAAGATGGACGCCGTCGAAATTACCCAGCGCCACCACGCAACCGCGGTGTTCAAGATTGAACTCGCCACAATGCCGGACTAAGCGCATCTGAAATCAAACCCTCGGAAAAGCCAAGGGCCAAGGGGTATTCCATTAGCGCCCGAAGCGCAAGACCGAGCGCGGTCCCCTCCCCCAATGGGAAGGGGACCGAACAGGAATTAGCCCTTGCCCGGAATTAAAGCAGCGTGCGCTAAACCTAGCGCACGCTGCGATCAGCCGCCATTGAGGCGGCGGCCAAGCGGCCGGAGGCCGTGCCCGGCGAGGGGCAAACATTAAACTAGAGCAGCGTGCGCTAAACCTAGCGCACGCTGCTCTAGGAATTAGCCCTTGGACGGGACCATCAGAGTAGCTTCGCCGTCCATGACGATCTTGCCAGCCACCGTGCAGGTGGTCCGAAAGGTCGCGAACTTCTTCTCAGGCACCAAGGTGGTGACTTCGACGCGGGCGGTGACGGTGTCACCGATGCGCACGGGGGCCTTGAACTTCAACAGCTGCGAAACATAGATGCAGCCCGGTCCGGGCAGCTTGGTGCCGAACACGGTGGACACGAAAGCCGCCGACAGCATGCCGTGGGCGATGCGGCCCTTGAACATGGTCTGGCTGGCGAATTCCTCGTTGATGTGGACCGGGTTGAAATCGCCAGACACGCCAGCGAAAGCGACAATGTCGGCCTCGGTCACGGTCTTGGCGAAGATGGCCGACTGGCCAACGGTCAACTCTTCAAAATACATTCCGTTCAGCGACTCACCGCTCATTACCGGTCTCCATGATTCTGGTTGATGCTGCGTCGCAGCACGATGGCGGCGGGAGTATAGACTCGACCACGAAGACGGGAAACGGAATTGTTCCAAGAAGAGTTTATGACGGCATCTCAAGCGCCCTGCAATGCTCCCTACTTGCCAAGACTGGCCCGCTGTGGCGGTATATGGGCATGAAACGCCTTGCCATTCCCCTGCTCGGTCTGCTGCTGTCCGCCTGCGCGTCCTCCACCATTCCCTGGAGCAGCCCCGACATCCCGAAGGAACAGTGGAGTCGCGATTATTCCGGCTGCCGTCGCTATGCCGACCGTGATGTGGGCTGGCGCGAGGACGATAACGGGAGCGGAAGCCCCTTTCGCGACTACGACCGCCAACAAGCCAAAAAGCAATACAACGCCGCCTTGGCCGCCTGCATGCTTGATCGGGGCTATGTCCCCGCCTCCCGCGCCTCTAATTCCAAGGAATAATGCCCTTGCACAAGTTTTTCTCTCTGGCCGCCGTTCTGATGGCTCTGTCCATGCCGGTCCTCGCCGAAGACCTGCCCCAAGGCCCCAAGGCCAAGCCGCCCGAACCCCTGCCCGAGCCCATCTGCGAGAGCACCAAGCTTGACGCGGGTAATTGGGTTCTGGGGCGCTGGGTCGCGCCCTATTCCAAGTGGGAATTCACCCGTTCCCCTGCAGGAGCCCTGACCTGGACCTTGGATCAGAAGGCGGACCTCAACCAGGCCCTGGGATGGAAGCAAGGCACTCAGATCAACGGCAAGGTCGCCACCATCAGCGGCTGCACCATCCGGTTAGAAGCCGGTGACAACGGGGACGTGGCATTCACCTTTGACGGCGTACTGACCGCCGAGGGACGGATTTTCGGCTATGCCATGAACACGTCCGGCCAACAGGTTCGCTGGATTTTGCGCCGAGAGAAGTAAAACCGGTATAACTACCCCATCAAAGCGGCAGCCGCCGCCCTGGCATGATCGGTCACGGTCTCGCCCGATAACATGCGGGCGATTTCCTCGCGCCGGGCTTCGGTGGGCAGGGGCTCGACTCCGGTGAAGACAACCCCGCCTTCCTCCCGCTTGGCCACCCGATAATGATGATTACCCTTGGCCGCCACCTGAGGCGAATGGGTCACCACCAGCACTTGCACGCCCAGGGATAACCGCCCCAGCCGTTCGCCCACCGCCGCCGCCACCGCGCCGCCGATGCCGGAATCCACTTCATCGAACACGATGGTGGGCGTCTGCGACACACGGGCCAGCACCACTTTCAAAGCCAGCATGAAACGCGACAGCTCGCCGCCCGAGGCAATTTTACCCAATGGGCCGGGTGGGGTTCCGGGATTGGTGGCGACTTCAAAGCCGATGGAATCCAGCCCTGACGGCCCCCAGCTGGCTTCCTCCAGCGGAGCCACCCGAGTCTGGAAACGGGCCTTCTCCAATTTCAACGGCGGCAGTTCCGCCGCAACGGAAGTATCCAGGGATGAAGCGGCATCGCACCGGGCCTTGGACAGCGAACGGGCTTGCTCCACATAAGCCGTCCGGGCGGTCTGTTCCTCGCGAGCCAGGCGGGCAAGGTCACCACCGCCACCTTCCAGCTCGGCCAACTGACGGCCCAAGCGATCCTTAAGCAAAACCAGTTCATCCACCGAAACGCCGTGCTTGCGCGATGACGAACGCAGGGCAAACAGCCGCTCTTCCACTTTTTCCAAGTGCCGGGGGTCCAGGTCGATCTCCGCCGATGCCTGTTCCAGCAGACCGATAGCCTCGGCCGCTTCCATGGCGGCACGGTCCAGGGCGGCAATAACCGGATTCAATTTTCCCTCGGCCCGTTCCGCCACCCGCTCCAAGGCGCGCTGGGCGGTGCGCAGGTTGGCTTCCACCTCGCCGCGCTGACTGAGCGCTTCCTGGGCGGTGTTCATGGCCTCCAGCAGTTTCTCGCCATGCATCATGACGGCACGGGACTGAGCCAATGAGTCTTCCTCGCCCGGCTTTGGATCAAGCTCGGACAGATCCTCGAACATCTGACGCAGCGATACTTCCTCGGCCCGCGCCTTGGCCAAAGCCGCCTCGGCGGCTTCACGGGCGGTTTTTGCCTTGCGCCAGCCATCCCAGGCGCCAGCCACCGTCTGCTTACGCCCGGCCAAGCCGCCGAAGGCATCGAGTACAGCTTGATGCGTAGAGGAATCCAGCAGTCCGTGACTTTCAAACTGGCCGTGGATCTCCACCAGTTCGTCACCAATACGGCGCAGCAAGCCGACACTGACCGGCTGATCGTTAACGTAAGCGCGAGAACGCCCGTCGGCGGTCAGAACCCGGCGCAGCACCAGCGGCGCGTCACCGGCATCCATATCTTGTTCGGCAAGAAGAACGCGGGCGGGATGGCCTGGAGCGGGATCGAATTCAGCAAAGACCGAGGCCTGGGACGCGCCATGCCGGACCAGCCCGGATTCAGCACGAGCCCCCAAGGCAAGCCCCAGGGAATCAAGCAAGATGGACTTACCGGCACCGGTTTCACCCGTGAAGACCGACAATCCATCGGCGAAGGCGAGATCGAGACGTTCGATCAGAACCACGTCGCGGATCGAGAGCGTGACCAGCATTTACCAGAACTTAGCCCAATTGAACCAACCACCGCTGGTCTTGGCGGCATCCTCCTTCGGAGGCGGTGGCGGAGCCTTCGACTTATCACCCGACCAGAAGGTCAAGGAATCAGTCCAGCTCTTGCCTTTGATCTTGGCGGGATCAAGATCGCCATGCTCAACGATGGAATAGGTATCCTGGTACCAGTCACTGCCGGGGAAATTGTGCCCCAATACGGCGGCGGCGCGGGCCGCATCGCCTTCCAGGCCGAGGATTGTGTAGATTTCCACCATGCGGTGAAGCGCCTCGGGCACATGGGAGGTGGTCTGGAACTGCTCGCTCACCAGCTTGAACCGGTTCAGTGCCGCCAGATAGTGCTTGATGCCAAGGTAATACCGCCCCACCGCCATTTCCTTGCCGCCCATATGGTCGCGGGCAAGGTCGATCTTCAGCTTGGCATCACGGGCGAAGGTGCTGGCGGGGAAGCGGTCGACCACTTCCTGCAAGGTCTTCAAAGCCTGTTCGGTCATCTTCTGATCGCGGGCCACATCAGTGATCTGTTCGTAGAAACACAGACCCTTCAGATAATAAGCATAGGCGATATCGCGATTACCAGGATGAAGCTGAATAAAACGATCAAGTGCGATGATGGAATCATCGTACTTGTTGCGCTCGTACAGGGCATAAGCCCCCATAAGCTGCGCCTTGGTGGCCCAAACCGAATAAGGATGCTGACGGTCGACTTCATCGAATGCCTTGGCGCCCTTGTAGTATTCGCCAGCATCAATGTTGTCCATGGCACGGTTGTAGAGCTCCTCCACCGGAAGCTCCACATAGTCATCCTTCTTGTCGGCGCAAGCGCCCACCAGGAGAAGGGCCAGAACGGCCAAGGCCGAGACGTGATTACGCAGTGGTGCCGGGGTCATGGAGACTCGTTCGGATAAGCCAAGCGGCAAGGAGGCGGAACTATAGCACGGCCTTCGCCCAGGGGAAGAGCGAAGCGGACTTCATCCCCGCATGGCCTGCAACTCGCTGATCGTAACCCGCAGCCGGGCCGAAAGACCGACCGCGACCGCCTGAATGATGGTGAGAGCCAGACGGGGATGGCGCAGGGCCAGATCGTTGAAGCGCGTCCGCGACAGAACAAAGACATCGGTCTCGGTCAAGGCCAGCCCGTCCGAGGCATGCCCCCTCACCTCGACAAAGCCCATGCCGCCCATAATGTCGCCCGGCCCGCAGGTGGTCAGGTGATAGTGTTCCTTCTTATGGATGGGAACCATAATCTTCACCGCACCACGCCGGATCAGGAACAACCCCTCATCAGCCTCGCCCGCCCGGAATACCTTCTTCTCCGGCTTGATGGAACGGGTTTCCACCGCCTCTTGCAACGCCGCCATCTCTTCATGGGAGCAACCGGAGAAAACCCGCATATCGCGAAGCTCTAACGGGATGACCTCGCTCTGATCCACCGGCAGCTGTTCCAGCTTTTGGGCCTCGACCCATTCCAACGCTTCGTCCAACTGGCGGAAGGCGAAAGCCTTGTTGCTGGGGCGCACCACCCCGGTATCCTTCAAGAACCGCTTCATCTTCAGGCCGCTGGGCAGTCCCTTGGGGATATCGCAGAACACCAGATAAGCATCATTTTCCTCCAGCCTGTCCTTGATCTGCTCCAAGACATGGGTGGCGGTGATATCGAGGGACTGGACCCTGCGCATGCTGAGGATGACGAATTTGCAGTTGCCGGTTTCCGGCTCCAACGCGGCGTGAAGCTGGCTGGCGGTTCCGAAGAACAGGCTGCCTTGCAGCTCGAACACCACGGTTTCGCTGCCTTCGCTCTCCAGCTTATCCATATCCTGGCGGGTGCGTGACCG
>JAYTWE010000569.1:0-1820 GCA_043744055.1 Magnetospirillum sp. | reverse complement strand
GGTCCGCACCATGCTAGGGGATACGGTTCCTTTGGATTCGCTCACCGAGCTGGAGCAAGAGGCCTTGATGGAGGTCGGAAACATCATCCTCAACGCCTGCCTGGGAAGTCTGGCCAACCAATTGGGCATCTCCATCGAAAGCTCGCTTCCGTCCTATGTGCGTGGCCGTGGCGCCCGCGTCCTCGACGCCCAACACCCCGATACCGAGCTGGTGATGGTGCTTCAGGTGGACTTCTCGGTGGCGGCCAAGGGCCTTCAGGGCTATCTGGCCTTCGTGATGGACATTGCCTCGGCCCGGCACTTCTCTGATTCCGTCACCGCTTTCATTACGAAAACCATGACAGGACATACAGGCGGCTCATGACTCCCGATCCGTTCCTGCTGGCTCTGACCGACGCCTCTGAAACCGGCCTGATCCTGATTGACGAATCTGGCGTCGTCACCCTATGGAACGCCTGGATGGCCAAGACATCGGGCGTCGAAGCCGAGGTCGCGCTGGGGCGCCGCCTCGACAATATTTTTCCCGAACTGGCCAAGGCCAGGATTTTACAATCCGTGGATCAAGCCCTTAGCAACGGCTTGTCCGCCATGTTGACCTCGTCACTCAATAAGACCCTGTTCCCCCTGAAGCAAGAGACGCGCCATCCCGGCCGCCCCGAGCCCATGCACCAGATCGTGGCGGTAAAGCCGCTGGAGGCGGAGTCTGGCCGTTGCTGTCTGATCCAGGTGTTCGACGTTACCCCCATGGCATCCCGCGAGGCCATGCTGCGCCAGCAGGCCCGCACCATGGAGGCGTTGGCCGAGAATTACCGCCTGTCCGAGCTGCACAATCGCGCCATCGTCGATCACACTGCGGATGCCATCATCACCTTTGGTGAAGATGGCTCTATCGGTACCTATAACCCAGCCTCGGAACGCATCTTCGGATACGATCCCCACGAGATTGTCGGCAAAAATATCGCCGTCCTGATTCCAGAACTGGCCGATCGCGAACACAATCTTCTGACGGATAAATTTCTGGATCATCGCACCGAAGTTACCGGACTGCGCAAAATTCGCGCCCGGTTTCCGTTGGAGCTTTCACTCGCCGCCATGGAACTGGGCGGTCAGCGGCTATTCATCGCCATCGGCCATGACATTACCACGCGCAAAGCCAATGAAGAGGAATTGCGCAGTCAGAAGGAATGGCTGACCACCCTCATCAATGCCATGCCCGATCTGATCTGCTTCAAGGACGGCAAGGGCCGCTGGCTGGTGGCCAATAAGTTTTATCTGGATCTGGTAGGGCTGTCGGGGGTCGATTATGTGGGCCGCACCGCCCATGAACTATCCCGGCTGTCGCGCGGTCATCAAGACTTCCTGATAAGCACCCGCGACACGGACGAGAGAGCGTGGCGCGAGGGTAAGCCCGTCTCCTATGAAAAGGCGCTGGGGGGCAATGACGGCTCGCCTCGCGTCTTTGACATGATGAAGATTCCACTGTTCAACGCCGATGCGACCCGCCGGGGCCTGGTTCTGGTGGGGCGTGACATCACGGAACGGCGTTTGGCCGCTGCCCGGATTCAGCACCTTGCTCATCATGATTCCTTGACCGATCTGCCCAACCGGGTGCTGTTCCAAGAACGGCTCCGTCAGGCGCTGGCTCAGGGCAAACGATCCGGCTGGATGTTGGGACTGCTGTTCCTTGATCTGGATAAATTCAAGGATATCAACGACACGCTGGGCCACCATGTGGGTGACCTGCTGCTGAAGGCCGTGGCCAAGCGCTTGAAGCGCTGCGTGCGTGAGACCGATACGGTCGCCCGACTGGGCGGCGATGA
>JAYTWE010000568.1:0-3089 GCA_043744055.1 Magnetospirillum sp. | reverse complement strand
CTTCCACGACTTCGCCGGCTCGGTCGTTGTTCACGCGGTCGGCGGCTGGATTGGGCTGGCGGCGGTTCTGATGCTGGGGGCTCGCCTGGGTCGCTATCGCAAAGACGGTCGTCTCGTGGCGATTCCACCGTCCAATATTCCGTTCCTGGCCTTGGGGGCCTGGGTCCTCTCGGTGGGCTGGTTCGGCTTTAACGTCATGAGCGCCCAGACCATGGCCGAGATTTCCGGGCTGGTCGCCATCAATTCCCTGATGGCCATGGTGGGCGGCATCATCGCCAGTCTGGTGGTGGGACGCAATGACCCCGGCTTCGTCCATAACGGCGCGCTGGCCGGGCTGGTTGCCGTTTGCGCAGGTTCCGACATCATGCACCCACTGGGCGCACTGGGCACCGGCAGCATCGCCGGAGCCATGTTCGTCTGGCTGTTTAATCTCTGCCAAAATAAATGGAAGCTGGACGACGTTCTGGGCGTCTGGGCTTTACACGGCATGTGCGGCCTGATGGGCGGCATCGCCTGCGGCATCTTCGGTCAAGAAGCCCTGGGAGGCTTGGGAGGCGTCAGCTTTACCGGTCAAGTGGCGGGCACCTTGGCGGGTGCGGCCTTTGGCTTTGCTGGCGGCGTGGTTGTCTATGGCGGCCTGAAGGCGGCGTTTGGAATTCGCCTGACGGACGAGCAGGAATTTGCCGGAGCGGATCTCTCCATCCACCACATCGGAGCCTATCCCGAAGACGCGACCACCATGCATGATGACGGCCTTGCCATGTCGGTTCATGCGGCCAACGGCCCCAAGCGCACCAAGGCCGGTTACTAAAACTCTTCCCCTCCCTCAGCTTTGTTGCTGGGGGAGGGCTCCTTTGCTGATCATTCAGCCGGAATTCCCCAGCAGGGATTCCAAGGTCTTTTGTAGATTCGCCTTCTGCTCATCGACAACAGCCGCCTGATCCATCATCCCCAATTCAGTGAGGATGGATGACAGAGTTCCCAAGGTCAGAATCAAGGATGGAACCGCTGCCGCCGGATCACTGTTGACCACCTGATGGAACAGATTGATGGATTCCAGCACCACATCCAACGCGGCATGGGTATTTCCTGCCTGATGACGGCGGCCACCCTGATTGCCCAAAGCCTGAGCCAGAATCAGCTTGTATTCCACCGGGTCCTTGTCGAACAGCAATTGCGCCAGCTCCACGGATTCGTCGGCGCATTGTATCGCCACATCCACCCGCCCCTCTCCCGCCATGGACAAAGAGGCCTGCTGGAGGGTAAGCGTCAGCAATTGAACCATGGCTGGCGGCGGTCCATCGGGGAACAACCCGATCATCAGACGACGGGTATCCACCGCCTCGCCCCACAAATTGACTTCGGCAAAAGCCATGGAGGCCCGATGCAAAGCCTCGATCATGGGGCCGAGGAAAGGAATACCCGCGACCCCACCCGCCTTAAAGACCTCGGCTGCCTCCGCCAATTGGTTAAGGCAGGATTCGGCATTGCCATCACGCATGAACTTGCCAGCCAAGTTAATTAGGCTGGATACCAGAACGAAGCGGGCCTGGTCGGGCTTTGTCTTCATAGCCTCATGGGACTGAGACACCGCCTCGGTCACGGCGGCACTGCTGTCTTCCAGAGAACCGGCCTCGCTCAGACGGTTGGCAAGATTATTCAGGGCGGAAGCCAGCTGGATACGGAAGTTCTCGGGCTCGACTTCGGTCATCATACGAAGAATATCGACCCCTTCGGCAACCGATGATACCGCAGCCTGGAAGTCACCGGTTTCAGCCAAGGCGCTCCCCAGCTGCAACAAGGCATCGGCATGGGCCGGAAACAACGAATCCGGCTGCGCCTCCAACTGACGGCGGAACTGGGCCACGGTGTTCTGTAACCGCGCGATTTCCGCTGCGGAATCTTGTTGTACAGGGGAGGTCAAGGCGAAAGCCCCTTTCGATTGATCACATTTTGTAAAGAAAGCTCGTTAAAGCAGATCAGCACTTTCCCGCGGGCAACATCTCGATGGACTCAAGTTTACCGCGCAGACTGAATGTCTTAAATATCTGTTCGATATCCTCTGCCACCCCATTGGGATGGTAAGTCAAAGACATTTCGAATTCAGGCAAGGAATCCGTGCTTCCATTGGGGAAGAAGGCCATGCGCATGGGCCAGACCTGCGAATCCAACAATGGGCTGGATGACACGGTGGGATGAATGGTGATCGGACGACCGATCCGGGCACTGGTGTCAAACGGACCCTCGTCGCCCTGCCCGTCGAATAGCGGACGCACCAGACTATGCCCGCCCTTGGCGGCGGTATCAATCAGCCGGATGGTGTGGGCGGTGGGAAATAGGGTTCCCTTAGGCAGTTTGATGGAATGACTGGCCGGTCTGGAATAGTGAGCCGCCCCGCCCTGCCCCAGCCCATTCAGCTTGGCGGTGCCCTCCACCTCCTCGGTTACCTGACCATCACGGGCTTGACGAACCCGGAAACGATAGAGCAAGCCGTCCTTGGACTCCCAACCCAGAAAGTCCGTGGTGGTCTCCACCTGACCACCCTCGGAATAGGAGTAGGTAATGGCAAGGCGGAATTCAGTGACCCAGCCGTCACAAGAATCCGAGAACTGATAGGTCCATGAACCGCTGGCATTGGCCATGCCACTGCCCGAGCGCGAGGACGACAGCCCCATGCGATAGGTGGCGCGGTGAGAGGCCAGCTCGGCGGGCATGGCCGCAGCCATGGTGGCGACCGAGGTCAAACCGGCGACAGCTCCCGCCAGGACCAGTCCACGACACCACTTCATACGCCCCTCCGATAGGAAAATGAGCACCATTATATACACCGCCACGCCGTCGGCCACACTGGTCAATATTGCCGATCACATGGGTATTTTCTACCTGGGGCGGCAGAAATTGCCGCCTACATTCATCCATACTTTGTCTAAATCCCGCCAAATTCAAGGCCTACCCCCCTGGCACATCGGTTGCATCGTCAAATACGGATGTGACGTTACGCAATGAATGGAGTGAGAGAATGACTTTTGATTTCGCTCCCGACTGGATGTCGACGCTCTTGAACGGCGCCCCCTACTCCCCGGCCGAGC
>JAYTWE010000567.1:0-7924 GCA_043744055.1 Magnetospirillum sp. | reverse complement strand
TCATCTGGCCCAGCAGCAGACCCCGGGATATCTTTGGATTGGTTGTGCTGATTCCCGCGTTCCCGCCAACGAGATTGTTGGTCTGGAGCCGGGCGAATTGTTCGTTCACCGCAATGTGGCGAATCTGGTTCAGCACGGCGATCTCAACGGGTTGTCGGTGTTGCAATTCGCCGTGGACGTCCTCAAGGTAAAGCACATCATTGTCTGTGGTCATTATGGTTGCAGCGGTGTGCGGGCCGCCTTGCAGGATATGCGTCTGGGGGTGGCCGAACATTGGATTCGTCCCGTGCGGGATGTGTGCGAACGCCACCGCCACGAATTGGATATGTTGCCTACCGAGGCGGCACGGGTGGACCGGTTGTGCGAATTGAACGTCATGCAGCAGGTCCGCAATCTGTGCCGTTCGCCGATCTTGCAAGACGCCTGGGGCCGAGGCCAGAAACTGGCGGTCCATTCCTGGGTTTATGGATTGCAAGACGGTTTAGTCCGGCCATTAGGGCCGGTGGTGGCGGGGCTGAAGTCGCTGGATGAACTGGGCGCGTCTTATCTGATGCGCGGCGCCTTTTAACGCACGGCCCTTAGGGCGATATAATCGACCCGCCTCGGCGGGGAGTTGCGGGCAAAGCCCGGCGCGCCTCATGGCGCGGGAGCCAAGTGAGCGTAGCGAACGCCCGGCGATTGAGGGCGATACATAACGGAGACGGAAATGAGCGAGTTCCCCAAGAAGAGCCTTGCCGATTGGGATGCTTTGGCTTCGAAGGACTTGAAGGGCGCCTCGCCCGAGACGCTGGTCTGGGAGACGCCGGAAGGCATCAATGTCAAGCCGCTCTATACCGCCGCCGATCTGGAAGGCTTGACTCATCTAGACAGTCTGCCCGGCTTTCCGCCCTTTACGCGCGGGCCGCGCGCCACCATGTATTACCACCGACCCTGGACCATCCGGCAATATGCCGGTTTCTCCACCGCCGAGGATTCGAACAAGTTCTATCGCGCCAATCTGGCTGCCGGTCAGAAGGGGCTTTCGGTCGCTTTCGATCTGGCGACCCATCGCGGCTATGACAGCGATCATCCCCGTGTGGTGGGTGACGTGGGCAAGGCGGGCGTCGCCATCGATTCGGTGGAAGACATGAAGATCTTGTTCGACGGCATCCCGTTGGACATCATGAGCGTTTCCATGACCATGAATGGCGCGGTTCTCCCGATCCTGGCGGGTTATATTGTCGCGGCGGAAGAGCAGGGCGTCAGTCAGGACAAGTTGTCCGGGACCATCCAAAACGACATCCTCAAAGAGTTCATGGTCCGCAACACCTATATCTATCCGCCGGCTCCCAGCATGCGGATCGTGTCGGACATCATCTCCTATACCTCCAAGAACATGCCCAAGTTCAACTCCATCTCCATTTCCGGCTATCATATGCAGGAAGCCGGGGCCACGGCGGTTCAGGAGCTGGCCTTCACCCTGGCCGACGGGTTGGAATATGTCCGCACGGCGCTGGCCAGCGGATTAAAGATCGACGAATTCGCCGGACGACTGAGCTTCTTCTGGGCCATCGGCATGAACTTCTTCATGGAAGTGGCCAAGCTGCGCGCCGGTCGCTTGTTGTGGGCGCGGATGATTAAGCAGTTCAATCCGACCAATCCCGGTTCCATGGCGCTGCGCACCCATTGCCAGACCTCGGGCGTCTCGCTGACGGAAAAGGATGCTTACAACAACGTCATCCGCACCACCATCGAAGCCATGGCGGCGGTTCTTGGCGGTACCCAGTCGCTGCATACCAACGCCTTGGACGAAGCCATCGCCCTGCCGACGCCGTTCTCGGCCCGCATCGCGCGCAATACCCAGCTGATTATTCAAGAAGAGACCGGCATTCCCAATGTGGTCGATCCGCTGGCGGGCTCCTACTATGTGGAAAGTCTGACCAATTCCCTGGCTGAGGAAGCCTGGAAGCTGATCTTGGAAGTGGAAGAGCTGGGCGGCATGACCAAGGCCGTGGAATCCGGCATGCCCAAGATGAAGATCGAGGAAGCCGCCGCCCGGCGGCAGGCGCGCATTGATCGCGGTGAGGAAGTGGTGGTGGGCGTCAACAAGTACCAGCCCAAGGAAGACACCGTCATCGAGATCTTGGATGTGGACAATGCCAAGGTCCGGGTCTCCCAGATCGCGCGGCTCAACCAGATCAAGGCCAGCCGTGACAAGGTTACGGTCGAAGCGGCGTTGAAGAGCCTGTCCGATGCGGCGGAATCCGGTACCGGCAATCTGCTGGAACTAGCCGTGATCGCCACCCGTGCCCGCGCCACCGTGGGCGAGATCTCCGATGCGCTGGAAACCTCTTTCACCCGTCATCGCGCGGTCATTCGCTCCATCTCGGGCGTCTATGGCGGCGTTTATAAAGATGATGCTGGTTTTGCCAAGCTGAAGGCCGATATCGAGGACTTCGCCAAGGCCGAAGGCCGTCGTCCCCGCATTCTGGTGGTGAAGATGGGCCAGGACGGGCATGACCGTGGCGCCAAAGTAATCGCCACCGCCTTTGCCGATCTGGGCTTTGACGTGGATATCGGGCCGCTGTTCCAGACCCCGGAAGAGGCCGCCCGTCAGGCGGTGGAAAACGACGTTCACATCGTTGCCGCCTCCAGCCTCGCGGCGGGTCACAAGACCCTGGTGCCGTCCTTGATCGCCGAGCTGAAAAGCCAGGGAGCCGATGACATTCTCGTGGTGACCGGCGGCGTCATCCCGGCTCAGGACTACGACTTCCTCTATCAGGCGGGTGTCGCGGCGGTCTATGGTCCGGGTACCAATATCCCGAAGGCGGCAGCCGAGATTCTCGAACTGCTGAAGAAACGCGTCAGCGCCGCTTGATCGATTGATATGGAAAAAGCCCCCGGAGTGATCCGGGGGCTTTTTATGGTCATCCCATGCCGCCATAGAAGCTCTGGAAGATGGACAATCCGTTGCTCATTGCTTCGCCGTCCAACAGGTTGGATGAGCTTGGGCGGCTGATAGTGTCGCGGTTACGCTGCATCTTGACCTGCGCCATCTGATCGTTGGCGGCAATGGCTTCGGCAGTGTTCAGAGCCATACCTTCCAAAATAGCATCGGAAGACCCGCCGCTGCCGCTGCCCCAGGCCCCCATCTGGGCTCGGGCGCTGGCTTGTTGCTGCTCCAGCAGATTGCGTTGCTGCCGTTCTTGCTGCGCTTGTTGGGCGGCGATCAGTTGATTGCTGCGCTCCAACGCTTGAGATTGAGCCTCGGCATCGGCGCTTTGGGCATTTCCACCCGTCAGATTGCCCGTGGCCGAGCTGGCGGCATTCATGACGGTGGGGATAAGATTTTCAAAACTGGACATGATGGTTTCCTTGAATTAAGAGGCGGTTTCTCCGAGGGGCGCTTGCCACCGGGGGCGGATGGGGTAAGAATGCGATGGGGTGGTGTTGTTTAATTCGGTATTCCAATACCGAATTAAACCTTGACGCGCCGCTCCCCCGCCGATACCCTTTCTCCACATATGGTTAAGCAAGCAAGAGGCGCAGATGGGCTATTCCTTGGCAGAATTTCTTGCACATGCGATCGCACTCGAACACGAGGCCGCCGAGCGCTATCTCGAACTGGCCGACATGATGGAAGCGCACAATAATCTGGAGACCGCAGAGGTATTCCGGGATATGGCGCGGTTTTCGACTTTGCATGGCGACGAGATCAAGCAGCGCGCCCGCGCGATGGAGCTGCCCAAGCTGATGTCTTGGGAGTTTCGCTGGAAGACTCCGCCGGAAGTGGGCGGCGACGACGAGATTCACTATCTGATGACGCCGTATCATGCGTTGCGCTATGCGCGTGATAACGAGGTTCGCGGCATGGAATATTATCGCGAGGCTGCCGCTGGCAGTTCCGATAATGAAGTGAAGCGCATGGGTAAGGACTTCGCCGAGGAAGAGGCCGAACACGTGGTGGCCTTGGACAAGTGGATCGAGAAGACCGAACGCCCCTCTACCAGCTGGGCCGAGGATGCCGACCCCGCCCAGTCGGTGGATTGAGTTTAGCTTTTCAGACTCGATTTCAGCATGGCCAGCGGTCCCTCCGGTAAGGAGGCTCCGCTGGCCATTGCTTTGTCGTGACTGCGCTTCACCACCGAAACGCCAAGCACCGCCAGGGCGATGCCCCAGATGGGAGAGGTGTTGACCAAGGCGGCGATGATGGCCGGAGCCTGGGCGGGCTGAGTGACGATCGCCCAAGATACCGCCGCCATGGTGGCGCTCCAGGTGAAGGCCACCGCATAGCCGAAGGTCGGCCGCCAGCGCCGAACATAGGCGTCGCTGCTGGCGGCTTCGGCCCGCATTGTGGCGTTGATCTCGGCCAGTTGGCGGGATTCTTCTTGAACCAGGGCCAGTTCATGGGCCAGCCAGGCTTGTTGCAGTTGCAGAGCCAAAGCCGGATCGGCCTTGATGGCGGCCAGGGCATCGTCGCCAGTCTCCTTGCCGGTTACGGTCTTGGCCAGCCCGACCACCTGATCGGCGACCTTGGCCGCTTTGGACTGGTCGTCGCCGCTGATCCAGCGGATAAGGCCGGGCACCACCTGGGCCAGGCCCAGGGCGATAGTGATGGGGTCCATGATTGACTCCTGATTATTTCGCACAGCCCTGGCAGCCGTCCAGCTTGGCTTCGATGCGGATCAGATGCTCGGTCAGCCGCTGCTCCACATCTTTGAGATAGCCGGTGGTGGCATAGCTTTTGGCCACTTCCAGTTTATAAGCGGACAAGGCGTCGCGGGCCTGACCCAGTCCGATTTCAAGGCGGTGTTCCAGGTCGTCGATACGGTGGTCCGCTTCATTGCGCGAGCGCCAGATGAGCATGGCCATACCACCGAGAACCGGCAGTTCCACGGCGGTGACCCACCAGTTAAGGTCAAAGGCGATGTGGTCCATAAGAGGTCTCTCCTTAGAATTCAAAATCAGAGTGGGCGACCAGTGAATCGCCACCGGGCCGCCAGTTGGGGCGTGCGGCGGAGACTCCCGGTCGGGACAGGCGTACCGGCTGCGACAGCAAACAACCGGCCACGGCGTCAAGTCCGTCGTCGCGGCCCTTGCCGCCGGGTTGCCATTCCCGCATTTCGCCGATGAAGGGGGTGGTCCAGACGTTGCGATGAACATGCAGCGCACCGGCGGCCAGCACCGCATCGAAGGCGTCAATGATGCGCTGGTCCTTGGGGCGTCGAGATGTGATCTCGATCACAGCGCAGGCAATACCGGCCTGCCCCAGTTCGCGCCGCAGCAGACCGGGGAGGAAGCGGCCTAACCCATTGGTTTCCAGTTGGACGGCAGGAAGATGCAGCTCGGCGGCGAATTGCGCCACCTGACGGCAAAGCTGGGTGGCCTCGTCTACCTCGGTCTTGGCGGGGTCGTGTTCCAGATAACGGAGCCGATGCAGCCAATACAGCCCATCGGAATCGGTGAACACGGCGGCCACCACCGAGGAATCGCCCTTGCCCGGCGCACCATAAGCCGGGTCCCACCAGCATGAGACCGAGATCATACGCTTATCGCCCAAGGTCAGCAGCGGCACGCCATTGCCCTCGGCATAAATCAGCTCGGTCTCGTAAAATCGCATGCGGTCGGGGTCCAGGCGGCCATTGGCGATGTTGACGGGGCGCAGCATCATCTGGCTGTCGAATTTGTTAGGACCGGATCGCTTGCGGATGGCTCCGATGCGCTCCAGCGGGAAGCGTTCAGGCCAAGTGCTGCGGCCATTGGCATCGATCAGCGGCAGTTCCAGCCGGTGAAATCCGTCCAGGAAGGGGCGGGTCTCTCCTGCTTCCAGTCGAGGCTGATCGGCATAAACGGTATAGAAGGAATGGGGGGTGCCGACGTAAAGCTGAGTGCCGCCCGGAACCATCACATAGTCGATTTCCCCCAGTCTTTCCCGCAGATCGGCCCGTTTCGGGGCGGAATCGCAGGTGTTGGGGACTTCCACATCGTCACAGATGATGATCTCGGCCCGTGACCCGGTGATGTTGGCTCCGATCCCCTTGGCCACCATGGAGGGGTCGCGCAATTCTCCCGGACGGTTGACGGTGAATTGATCGGCGGCCCATTGGTCGCGGCGCTTGGGCTTCAGGCCTTGGGTCAGGGGGTGGCGTTCGATGATGCGCTTGACGTTTCTGACCATCTTCTTGGCCAGGGCCAGATCAGCGGCCAGGATCATGATACGCAGATCGGGATTGCACGACAGAACCCAGGCGCAGAACAGGCCGACGATGGTGGATTTACCGCTTGAGCGAAACGCCATCAGCAGCAATTCACGGTCACGGCCATGCCAGCGCGCCGCCAGCCAGCGGGCAATGCGAAGCTGATGGCGCGGCGTTCCCAGGCCAAGGCGTTGATTCCAGACCCAGACGAAATCGGGGAAGTTGACGGTGTTCATTCCGGCTCCTCCTCATCCTCGTCCAGGGCGTCCAGAGCAGCGCGAGCCTGGGACAGCATGCGGTCCAAGCTGCCGTCATCGTCGCTGGTCTCGGCTCCGCCTTCGGCCCAACGCGCCAGCTTGACCAGAAGGTCCACATGGGCCAAAGCCGATTTCGCCGCCGCGTGCCAGGCGGCGAAGCCCTTGGAATCGGTGGGAGGCTCAGACCCGGTGAACGCTTCATACCCGGCCAAAGCGGCCTCGATACGACTGGGTAATCCAGCCGCCAGCGTGTGCCGCAGACCGGCAAGATCTTCGGCCATGAATGGTCTCCTTGGATGGGGAAAAGAAAAACCCCGCCGGTCGGGAGTGACCGGCGGGGAGAGGCCGTTTTGTTAGGCGATGGTCATGGCGACGCCCTTGACCTGCTGGGCCTTGGTGTTGAGGGTTTTCAGGCGGTATTTGACAGTGGTGCCGCTGGGCTGGGCCGAAACGTCGATAGCCGTCCACAGCACCTTGAACCCAGAGATGGTCAGACCGGTATCGGTCAAGGTGCCGGTGGTCCAGGTGCTGCCGTCACGGGTGGCCTCGGCGGTGAAGTCGGTGTTGAGGGTGCAACTGTCCACCGGCTTCCACAGCACCATGGTCTTTACCTGAGCCGGGGCAACCGCCGGAGCCGGGCTGAGAGCGTTGGAGACCAGGGTCATGTTGGTGGGGGCTTGGGGAGTATAGAACTCCAATTCAGAACAGCTTTTGTAGCCAGCAGCTCCTTGGGTGGAGGTCATGCTAATGCGGTGATAGCGGTAGGCAGTTGATGTATTCAGGCCGCTGATGGTTGTCGAAATATTGATATTTGCGTCAGTGAACGAGATTCCTCCCAAATCAACGATGCTGGTGGCAAAATTGTCAGTAGACCCTTCAACTCGAATGGTGATGGTAGATGCACCAGTGGTACCATCATATCCAGTATTTCCCGTGATAGACCATACAACAACTTTTGATATGGTTTTTGTAACGCCAGCACCCCAATCTTTTCCGAGATAACCATAATCTGCGATAACCGTTGGGCCTGCGACTGCCTGAGCTTGGGCGGTATTTCCGTCAAAGCCATTGGCGATGGGGGTCATGGTACCAATCGCCGTGCCGACGGCGGCAGAGACCATGACATGGGCAGTGAAGTTTGAATAAAATTTGCCAGGGTCGTAGGTCTGGCTGGTGGAGTTGGCCGCAATCGTGTCGGCATTGAAGCCGTCATAACTGCCATCGGTAAACTGCCCTGCCGCCCATCCACCATTGACGGCGCTCAGAAGATAAGACTGCATCACGTCCCTCTCCAGCGCCGAAATCTGAGTCTGCGGAGGCAGAACCGTGGCATCCACATAGGCCTTCACCGCCTTCTGGCTGGCGATGCGGCTGTCCGAATTAGCCGTTAGAGTGGCGTCGGTATCCACATCCAGCGGAGCGACACTTCCCAGGCTGGGCTTGCTGGAGAGATCGGCATAGGAGCCCGAGGCGGCGACAGCGGCCAGACCC
>JAYTWE010000566.1:0-6010 GCA_043744055.1 Magnetospirillum sp. | reverse complement strand
GCGCCATAGGCTTGATGGGTATGGATAGGCGTCTGACTCAGGCCCAGTGTTACCGTCTCTGCCCCTCCCTTATCAGCCACTTTGACGATAGATGTGACCTGCCCAGGGAATGGACGCATGGTGGAGAAGTTCATCGGTGCGCGACCGCGCATATCCGGCAGGGCGAAGGTGACTCTTCCATCACCGCCGAACTGATTGTAAATCAAGGAATTCAATGCTTGATTCTGGCTGATTTGCAAAATGGTGCCGTCGCATGCCGCGTATCCTCGCGGTACGAAACCGAACGCAAACATCTTGATTTCACCTAAGAATGGGTCCAAAGCTGCCTCCCCTTGGTTGAGTACAGCGATGCAGACGCACAGCTGTAGGCATATGGAAGCACTGTGTGGGTGTGCCGTCAAGTCAGTGATCAATCTAAGATTGTATACAATCGCTATTTGTTTCTTTAAGTGTATTGCTTTCACATTTATTCACTTTAAGAATGTTTATTGCCTTGGGTTATGTGTTCGATCATGACGTCGCGGCCTATGTTTCTTGGCGTGTCCGAAAAGTAGAAAAGCAGAAGCCTGTCATTGGTCATGGTGGTCAGGGCAAAGAACTCAGGTGAATGAAAGACGATTAGCGACCGCAATAGCCGTCATGCGCGGGCTCGTCCCGCGTATCCACGCCGTTTCACCAGCATTTTGCCAGACGGAAGGGCGTGGATGGCCGGGACAAGCCCGGCCAAGACGATGAAATTAACCAATTCAAATTCTGGATTCGTTGCCCGGCATGGTGGTGGGATGAACTGGCTTAAACCTTTGAACCTTGCTAGAGTGAGGCTTCAAATGCCAAGTATGGGATGAGAGATGGACGAAAAATTCAGCACTGATCCGACGCAAGCCACCCGGATTCCGTGGCAGGCTCCGCAGCTGACCGAGATTGATATCGAGGGGGCCACGCTTAATAACGTTAACGCTGGTTCTGATGGCTTTCCCGGAAGTTCCACGCTTTCCTGATCGTGTGAGGATGGGGTAGGCATTGTGAGCTGTTTCGCCGGAGTGGTGCGGTTCGACGGTGCCCCGGTCACTCAGGACGATCTGAACCGATTATCCGCCGCGTTGGACGCTAAAGGTGTCGGCGCTCCGTCCTTTTGGCGTGGCACGGGAATTGGGCTTGTCCATCGCCAGCGCATTTCCACACCGGAAGATCGGCTTGAACGTCAACCCTGGACAGGGTGGGGCGGTCGTGGGGTTGTGGTGTTCGATGGACGTTTGGATGATCGCGTTGGATTGATGTCTGACCTGGGATCGGCGGCAGGTTCCCATCCCGACGCCGCTCTGGTACGCGATGCTCTGGAGCGTTGGGGGCTTGCCGCACCGGAGCGGCTGCTGGGTGACTTTGCTTTCGCTTGGTGGGATGGGGAAAACCGCCGACTGATTTTGGTGCGCGACGCCATGGGGGCGCAGGCCCTCTATCATTATCGTTGCGGCGATACGCTTGTCTTTGCCACTACGCTTCGCGCCATGCTGGCCTTGCCGTTGGTGGAGCGCGCCCTGGACGAGGGGGTGCTTGCCGATCTCCTGGTTCTCAATCAGCGGAATCCAGAAGTTACCGTCTGGCGTGGTGTGGACCGGGTTGCTCCGGCGACAATTCTGACTCATGACACCCTTGGAATGCGCTCGGAGGTTTATTGGACCCCCGACCCGGGACGCCGCCTGAATCTCCCCGATGACAAGTCCTATGTGGAGGCAGCACGGGCGGAACTGGACCGCGCCGTGGGGGATCGGCTGCGGTCGGTGGAACCGGTTCCAATCCTGGGCAGCGGTGGTCTGGACAGTTCCTGCCTGGCGGTGTCCGCTGTATCGCTGTCGAGGGGGGGAAGACAAAAGTTCCTGACACTGATTCCCGCACCAGACTGCCCATCTCCAGCTCAAAGTGGTCAGTATTCCAGCGAGCAAAGTCGGGTCGAGGCCATGGCGGCCCGCTTTCCGGCTTTGGATGTAGAATTCATTCCCGGTGGCTCCGATCCCTTGGTGGTGGGGGAATCGCCGGGGCTGCGGCTGGCCGGGGTGGTCCCGTTTCGCAATGTGATCAATGCATCATGGTTTTCCTCCGCTTATTTGAGAGCGGCGGAGTTGGGGGCGTGCTCGACCATCGATGGGGGGTTTGGATTCTGGACTCTGACCTGGGATGGTTTGCGCGGTCTCGGCGAGCTGTTTCGGACCGGACGCTGGCTGGGGCTGGCCCGTGAGGCTTGGGCGTTGGGAGAGGGGAAGCCTCGTCGCGCCTTGGGGTTCATCCGTCGAGAAGTGGTGATGCCGCTGCTGCTTTCCGGCTCTGAACGTTCTTTGGATGCGTGGCGGCGCTTTAGCGCTTTGTCCCCCGCTGCCGCCACGGCTCTTGATATTGAAGGCCGTCTGCGGGCGAGCGGCCATGATCCAAGTTATGGCGGGTCCCCAGATGGCAGGGCGTTGCGGCGTTATGGTATGGGCGCGACCTTCGGGGCGGCGGCGGATATGCGTGCCGCCATCCGTGCCCATTGGGGGGTTCAGATCCGGCAGCCCTTGGCCGATCGTCGTCTGGTGGAGTTCTGCCTTGCCATCCCCCAGGATCAGTATTTGAGAAATGGCGAGCCCCGCCATCTAGCCCGGCGAATATTGCGGGCGGCGGGAGCGCCTTTGGCGGTCAGCGATAATCGGGGTTTTGGTTTGCAAAATCCTGAATGGTTCAGCCGATTGGATCGGGACCAATGCGCCGCCGTGATCGAAGGGGCGGGGCGCTCAGCCTTGGCGTCGCATCTGCTGGACATTCCCCGCCTCAGGCGGCTGTTGGAGACTTGGCCTATTGATGCCGAGGCGGCCATGGAGCGGCGGCGGGAGTTTGCCAATCTGCTGCCGCGCGCCTTGCACATGGCATCGTTCATTCGCTGGGCCGAGGGCGGCAACCAGTAGCCAGGCGATCAATGAAAGCCGATCAGGAATAGCCCAGCCGGGCCATGACGGCGCCATGGTCGCGTTCGATGCGGGCCGCCTGGGCGGGTGTCAGGGAATCGCACCATCCACCAGCTTTGCCCCGGCGAAAAAATCGCTCCATCTCTGGGGGGCGTTCTCGAAATCCGTTCATATCTTCTTGCGCGCGCAAGGTTTCAAACTGGCAGGCGGCCAGGGCTTCGGCTAAGGAATCGGGCTGGACCGGCAGATGGGCAAAGCGAGCAGCCGCGGCCAGGGTGCTTTCTGGCGTGGCCAGCATGTCTTCATACCGGAGGCGGAGAAAATTGAGCCCAGGAGAGTCCAGCCAACTTTCCACATGACGGCTCCACGACGACAGGTGGACAGGCATCTGAAGCAGCAACCGGTGTTTTTGCTGGGACAGCATCGCGTCGGGATCGGCCATGAAGTCTATGATCCAGTCCGTCTCCTTTCCTATGTGGTGGGCCAGGGACACCGCCACATCGCGTGGGTCGCGGACTATATAGATGGCGGCTGCTGTGGTCTCTGCGGGGAAAAGCGGTTCTCCGGCCGCATTGGTCCGCCATGCGTCATGGGTTTTCCGAAACAGGGGCAGCGGCGCTTCTGCCACATCCTGCCGACACAGGTACGGCTGGACTGCTTCGATTTCGCTCTGCGTCAGGTCGGACGCCTCTACATCAAGGGCGGCCGCGAAGAATGAGCGGCCATAAGCCTGTGGGGCGAACAGGTCCTGACGGTTGATGTCCACCGGCTTGCCTCCGGCCGCAAGGCTGGTGAGGAACAGGCGCAGCCATGTATTGCCTGACTTGGGATACGAGGCCAGCCAGACGATTCCGGTCATGGTGCCTCCATCAGGAGGATGTGGCGTTCCACCGATTCCGCCAGGGCGTCGATTGCGTTCAGATCCGTGGGGCGGTCAAGCGCCCAGAGGGTGGCGGATTTACTTATCCGAATCGTGCTCATGAACAAAGCCTTTCCCAACCCCATATGCGCCGCTGCCCGGCGACGGTAGAAATTGTCGGCCAGTTGGGTGACGGCCTGGGTACCGGTCAGGCGGCGGATGCCGGGCTGAATGGGAGGGCGGGCTCTATTCAGGCAATAGACCGCGGCCAGCGGGGTGGCTGCGGGCTGAAACGCGGAGCCATGATCCAGGTGATACTTTTCCATGCCGGGGCGGCTGCGTTCCAGGCCTTCCGGTGAAATGGCGAAGTGATCCATGGCGTCGCGCCATAACCGTAGGCGGGGAATACTGGGCAGGATATGCGGTCCCGAGGAGCCTTGCCAATCCACCGCGCTGATATCGTCGGCCAGGATCGGGTGGCCTCGGCGTGACAAAGCCAGGGCAAGGGTGGATTTCCCGGCTCCCGAAACGCCCGCGATGGCGATGGCTCGGCCATTCACGGCTACGCAACTGGCATGGAGCGGCAGCACGCCGCGCTGGTAACACAAAATACCAAGCACGGTGCCGAACAGGAAAACCCGCATATCCGGCTGCGAGAGGTCGAGGCGGGGCGCGATGGTGATCAAGCGTCCGTCTTCGATCAGATAGGCGGCAACGGCGGCGATTTCGAACCGGCATACGCCGTTTTTGGCGACGCTCAGGAATGGAGAGTGGTGGCTGAGAGGTCCGATATGGGGGGGAACATCACCCAGTTGGATGGTGATGTCCGGTGCTCTGTCATCGCCGTTCCAAAGGGGAAGTTCGGGAAGCAGCACGGCGCTGCGGACCCGCCAACCGCACAAGCTCAGGTCGGTCATGGACATGGCTAACCTTGAATACGATGGGCGAAGGCGGCGATGGGGGTATAGCGGTCGGCCTGGAAAGCGCCGGTCACCACGACGTCTTCGACGCGAAGCCATGCATGCGCCATGAATTGGTTGGCGGGGTCTGATTTCCCCACTCCGATATGAACGGTGCAGGGAATAGTTCTACGCCCCAGCATTAACCGCCCCGCCAAGGCTTGGGTGAGGCAGGTGCTTTGCCACGGCAAGCCGCGCTGGGCTTGGGCCATGGCGCGGCCGATGGAGACGGCGATCTCTTGATGCTTTGCGGTTCCGGTCTCGCCCGAAGCCTTGGTATCGCCAAGGATGGAAGCAATCCGGCGGAACGGCAGTAAGCGAAGAAGGATTTTGGCCAGAACCAGGCAGATGGCGGCTTCGATGACCAGCCAGCGTTCGGCGGGAGGAAGGGACAATAAGCGGGAGAGTCTGGTCAAGAAACGATCTCGATCAGCCCAGCCACATGAAGCTGACGCAGCAGGTCCAAGACGTGGCCTTGGATCTCGACCAGATCGCCGTCATAGGTCTGTTCCAGGGCGGCGCAAAGCGTGGCGATTTCGATCGGGGCTTCAACCCGTCGCCAAATGTCGCTGCCGATGCTGTCCAGCCCGTAATATTTTCCAGACTCGATGCTCATCAAAACGATGTCGCCGTCAACTTCGGCGGCAATGGGAGTCTGGCGCCAGCTTACGGTGCTGTGCAACGAAAGAGGAAGAGGTGGTGTCATGAAATCCGTTAGTTTGCGGGTGAAGTTGCCGTCTGCGCAACGTGCAATTGAAGGGATTGATTGGCGTCAGCGCTACTACAAGGGGTGGTATTATAGCATTCCGTCGGAAATGGCGGCAACCACCGTTTCGCATAGGTGGGTGGAGGCTTGCGTTTGGGGCGTGGAGGGCGGATGTTTGCCGCCGGTTTATCCAACAGACAGCGACTCCACAGGTATGGGGACTCCATGACAGATATGGGCGACGATTCGCAAGATCAACGGCTGATGGCCTTGGAAATCCGCTTGGCTCATTTCGAGCGCATGGTCGAAGACTTATCCGATGTGATTGTCGATCAAGGCCGCGCCATGGATCTGATGACGGCTCAGATTCTCCGCATGCGCGAACGAATCGTCGAAGTCGCTGCCGGGGCCGAAGGCTCGCCCCAGGACGACCGGCCGCCGCCGCATTATTAGATATACTCCGTCGCCATGAAAACCCGAAAATCGCCAGTCCCACCCGTCGTCACTCCCGCGGAAGCGGGAGTCCAGGAGTCGCGGAAAAACCAGCGGCGCC
>JAYTWE010000565.1:0-4329 GCA_043744055.1 Magnetospirillum sp. | reverse complement strand
GTCCGGTCGAAGGGGATGAGAGAACCGCCGTGGAACAAAAGCTCAACGAAGACGACGTCAAGCGACTCCTGTCCAATCCGACCGGGGAGACCCGGATTGAGGTTGCGGACAAGATCGCGTCCCAGCATCAGGGCTTGAGTCCGGGCGAGCGCAAGCTGGCCGAGGATATCTTCCGTTTGATGGTCCGTGACGCTGAAGTTCGCGTTCGCGAAGCGCTGTCGCGTCAGCTCAAGGAGAACCCGACGGTTCCCCATGACGTGGCCTTGGCGCTGGCCCGCGACGTGGAAGATGTATCCCTTCCCATGCTGCAATTCTCCGAGGCGCTGACCGACGAGGATTTGATCGAAATCGTTCAAAGTCAGAGCCCGGAAAAGCAAGTGGCGGTGGCTGGTCGCAAGACTGTCTCTGCTAATGTCGCCGATGCCCTGGTCGAAACCGGCAATGAAACCGCCGTGGCGACCTTGGTATCCAACGAAGGCGCGGTGCTGACCGAAAGCACCCTGATCCATGTGGCCGACAGATACGGCGATAACGAAGCGGTCGGCAAGTCGCTGGTGGAGCGCAAGTCGTTGCCCATCAGCGTGGCTGAACGCCTGATGGCCAAGGTTTCGGAGAATCTGCGTCAGCATCTGTTGGCGCGACCGGATATGACTCCCGAAGCTGCCGCAATCATGATGATCCAGGCTCGCGAACTGGCGGTGCTGGGGCTTTCCAACTCGGAAAGCGACGTGGCTCAACTGGTGGAACATCTGGCTCGCGTTGGACGTCTGACGCCGTCCATCATGCTGCGCGCCGTCTGCATGGGCGACATCACTTTTTTCGAGGTGGCGCTGGCCCGTCTGGCTAAGATCAAGGTGGAGAACTGCCGGACTCTTATCCATGACGCGGGTAAGCGTGGTTTCGAGGCCCTGTTTGAGAAGGCGAGTCTGCCCAAGGCCTTCTACGCCGCCATGCGTGCCGCCATCGACGTGTCTTATGAGATGGAGTATGACGGCCGTCCCAACGATAGGGAGCGCTTCTCCCGCCGGATGATCGAACGAATTCTGACCCAGTATGGTGATCTTGGCGTCGATTTCGAGAATGACGACCTTGAATACCTGTTGGCGAAGATGAATCAGCTTCCGACCACGGTACTTGGCGACTGAACGGGCGGAATGGGGAAAATTTAAATATGGCTACGCCTACAAAACCGCCGGTCGCGAAACCCGTCGATAAGGATGCCTTGCTCCGTAAGGAGATCATTACCACCATCAAGGGACCGATCACGGATAAGGTCACCAAGCTGATTCCGGCCTTGGCGGCGTTTCCCAATCCCTATACCTCGGTTCTGGCGACCCCGGATCTGCTCTTCGCCTGCATGCAGTTGGTGAAGACCAAGCGCGATCTGTTCGCCGAGTTCCTGGTGGATGAAGCCGGGGCACTTGTTCCCGAGGATGACAAGCCGCTGCGGTGTGGCCGCAGCGTCAACCAGATCATCAGCATGGTGGTTCGCTCTGGCGCCAAAGCCTATTCCACCAAGCGATTTGCTCCTGCCGACGTCGAGGCGAAGGCCAAGGCCAAGGCCGCTCCGGTCAAGGCGGAGCCTAAGACAATATTGGAAAAGATCACCGCCCTGGTCTCCGGCAAATGGGGGGATATGGAAGTTCCCAAGCCGTCGCCGACTCAGGCGGATACCTTCTATGAGGCGATCAAGGACTATCTGGATTTCGACTGGCAGGTCCCGCTGATCCCCTACTTCGCCGAATTGCCGGTGAAGTTGATCCGTGAAATGGGCCGTGGCGTAACCTCCTTGCGTACGCCGGAGGGGATCGCCGCCCTGGCCGATATCGGCCGCAAAAGTATGGATCAGGCTAAGCAAATCCTGTCCAGCGACATGATGCGCGAAATGCTGGACACGCAACCCCTGGCGGCCAAGGGTATCGCTTTCCTGGGTAAGGATCGTTACGACTTCCTGCATGGCACCGTCTACGACAAGATGGGCGATAAGTTCTGGGAAATGTGCGTCGATTGTGATCGCCTGGAAGCCATGGAAGTCCAGAACGCCAAGGATTTGGAACAGATGGCGTCTCATCTCCATATCCTATCGGGTGAAGCTATCAACCAGATGGTTCGCTTTCTCCAGTTCAGTCAGATTCCCATCATCCTTGACGTGGGGACTGAGAAGTTGGGCGAAGAAAAATTCGCCGAGATATTTGGCATTCCCGGCAATAACAAGCTCATCAAGATGTTTTGCGAGAAGATTAAGGTTGCCAAGTTGGACGCTGATGATCCCGACGAGGATTTACGCAGCAAGCTGCCCGATATCTTCAATGCTTATCTGCGTGCCCCTGCCGATTTCGAACGCGGGCTTTAGGGCGTATTGAGATTCAGGTTATGGAGGCCTTTTTCCTCTCCCTCGGCTTGCCGGGGGGAGGGAGAAGTGCTGAATGTCAACGCACCCTAACGGCAAGCAACCAGGGTTATGCTCTGTTGGGAGGGGATCAACTCTCCCAACGGCTGGCAAGAGCCTTGGACGCAAAACAGCCAGTCGCTGGTAAAGGCTGACTGTGCCAGTACAACTTCGCTCCGGCTGATTTCAGGATTCCAGACCCAGCGGTCTCCTTGCTTGCGGGCTTCGGGTGGTGGTTCCATTCCGGCTCCCGATCCCATGACAAAGGCTTGTTCCAGTAGCAAGCTACCGCCCACCACGCGCCAGTCCTCTTGCCATTGGACCTTTTCCACAGAATGGGTCCAACTGAGCTGGAATGATTCCGCAGCCGTGACTAAGGCCAAGCCTCCAGCTAGGACGGCGCATACGCCGCTCATGCCGGACGTGTCCGCCACCAATGCCAACCGACAAATACCGCCGACAGGGCAAAACCGGCCTCGTCCGTCCAGGGGATTGCCGCCACCAGCAAGAAGGCTGCGGCAACCGCGACCATTCGTTCCCACAGCGCCAGGGGAGCATTCAGATAACCGATGGTGGCCGCGCCCCACAGGCCGATGGCGATCAATGCCTTGAGAACCACATAGGCGGTGTCGGCCATGCTGCCGCTGACCATCATCAGCGATGGGTCATAGACCGCCATGAAGGGAACCACAAATCCGGCCATGGCGATTCTCACCGCCCACATGCCGGTGATGAAGAATTTGGCGCGGGCGATGGAGGCGGCGGCGAAGGCGGCGAGGCCGACCGGCGGAGTCAGATCGGCCAGGATGCCGAAATAGAACACGTACATATGCGAAACCACCAGCGGCACGCCCATTTTGAACAGCATGGGGGCGACCAGGGACGACGTGATGATGTAGGTGGGAATGGTCGGAATGCCCATACCCAGGATCAGCGAGGCGATCATGGTCAGGACCAGGGTCAGGAACAGGCTGCCACCCGACATGGAGACCAGGCCCTGGGTGAAGGTTCCGGCGATGCCGGTCAGGGTCATGGTGCCGATGATGGTTCCGACCAAGGAACAGGCGACTCCCACCGGAACGGCGCTGCGTGCTCCTTCCACCAGACCACGGACGGTCATCTGGACGGTCTCGCGCCCGCCCTTGACGAAGAAGTTAACCGCCACCAGTAAGGCGACGGTCACCATCACAGCGTTGATGCCGAGCTTGAAGAACATGGAGCACGCCACGCCCAACACGCCCCAAAAGACCAGACGACCGGTCATGCCGCCGATATTGGCCGCCACGGAACTGCCCAAGATGACGATGGCGGTCAGGGCGAGTCCGACCGTACCGGAATACATGGGAGTGAATCCGGCCAGCAGCAGATAGACCAGCGCCGCCATGGGAACCACCAGATACCACTGGCTCTTCAAGGCTTTGATGGCGCTGGGGCACTGGTCCTTGGGCATGCCGTGCAGCCCGGCGATTCCGGCTTCCAGATGCACCATCCAGAAGGCCGAGGCGTAGTAGAGCAGGGCAGGGATGGCGGCGGCCTTGCAGACCTCGGCATAGGAGATGTTTAAGGTCTCGGCCATGATGAAGGCTACCGCGCCCATGACCGGCGGCATGATCTGACCGCCCATGCTGGCGGTGGCTTCGACTGCTCCGGCGAATTCCGCCCGATAGCCGAAACGCTTCATCAGTGGAATGGTCAGCTGTCCGGTGGTGACCACATTGGCAATGCCCGACCCGTTGATGGTGCCCATCAGCCCCGATGTGATGACGGCCACCTTGGCGGGGCCGCCCTTGGTGTGACCGACGGTGCCGAGGGCCACATCGGTGAACAGGCGGATCATCCCGGCTTGTTCGAGGAAGCTGCCGAACAAGATGAACAGAAAGATATAGGTGGCCGAGACATAGCAGGGGATGCCGTAGATGCCCTCGGTCCCCAGGAAGTAC
>JAYTWE010000564.1:0-1985 GCA_043744055.1 Magnetospirillum sp. | reverse complement strand
CAATGATGGGCATCGACCATGGCCCCCATTCTGGTTTTTGGATCGAGGGGATCGCCGGGTTCGAACCGGGCGGCTTGATCGAGGATGGCACCTATCAGCCGGTCCTTGATGCTGGCCTCGACCAGCAACCGGGACCCGGCATTGCAGACTTCACCTTGATTGAAGAAGATTCCGGCTGCCACGGCACGGGCGGCCTTGTCCAGATTGGAACAATCGGCAAAGACCAGATGCGGGGACTTGCCGCCGGTCTCCAGACTGACCTGTTTTAAATTGGAATCGGCGGCATAGCGAAGATACATGGCGCCGACTGCGGTTGATCCGGTGAAGGTCAGGACATCCACATCGGGGTGGAGGCCAAGGGCGCGACCTGTTATGGGGCCAAAGCCGGGAACAACATTCAGGACTCCCGCCGGGATTCCGGCCTCGACCGCCAGTTCCGCTAGCCGCAGAGCCGTCAGGGAAGACTGTTCCGCCGGTTTGAGAATGACGGAATTGCCTACCGCCAGGGCCGGAGCCACTTTCCAAGACGCCATGAGAAGGGGAAAGTTCCACGGAACCACGGCGCCGACCACTCCGACCGGTTCGCGAGTGACCATGGCTAAGGCGGATGGGTCGGTGGGCGCGATTTCGCCATAGACCTTGTCAATGGCTTCGGCGTACCAGGCGAAGGCTTCGGCGGCTCCTGGGATGTCGATGGCCAAGGCGTCGCGCACCGGCTTTCCCATATCGAGGGATTCCAGCAGCGCCAATTCTTCGCCTCGCTCCAAGATCAGAGCGGACAAACGCAGCAAGATGGCTTTGCGTTTGGCGGGGGCCGCGTGACACCAGCCGCCATGTTCAAAAGCGGCCCGACCTGAACGGACGGCACGATCCACATCGGCCGCTCCGCAGGCGGATATTTGACCAAGCACCTGCTCGGTTGCGGGATTGATGCAGCTGAAGGTTTCGCCTGATAACGGCTCAACCATCTGTCCATCTATGAATGGCCCACTCTGTAAACTAAGGGTTTGCTTGAGATCAGCCCAAAAATTTAAGTCATGATTCTTCATCAGCGCACCAAGATCGTATAATTTATAATAATAATATTGATATATAGAATGATCTAAGGCTGCAAATTCGGAATAGTCATATTGACACGAGGAAAAATATTGCAACCACTCTGGTTATTTACATTTAGTCACCTCATCATGAGGAAAACTCATTTGTATGTGTGCTAAATCTCCGATCACACTCTGATGATATGGATCAATGGAGAAAATGAATGGACGCAAACACCCGGATTCCAGCCCTGTATTTTGAAGATTTTAGGGTTGGGCAGGTTTATCGCACGGGCGGTATTACCCTCACCGAAGGGCAAATTATTGATTTCGCCCATAGATATGACCCTCAGCCGTTCCATATGAACGCATTGGCGGCGGCCGAATCCCCTTATGGCGGGTTGATTGCCAGCGGGTTCCAGACCTTGGCTCTCAGCTTTCGGCTATTTATTGATCTCGGCGTGATTCAAGCCAGCGGCATGGGCGGTCCTGGCATTGATGAGCTTAAATGGCTGATGCCGGTTCGGGCGGGCGATACCTTGCATTGCTTGACGGAAGTGATCGAGGTCCGCCTATCCTCGACGCGGCCGGATCGGGGTTATGTTAAGTGGCGGTTTCAAACTCTTAACCAACATAGTGATGTGGTGATGAGTTATCTGCTCCCCGGTATCGTGGCCACGCGACCGAGGATGGAGAAGGTGGCGAAGGCGTGATGGGGAAACGAAAAACCCGCCAAGCCGTGAGGCTTAGCGGGTTTTCGTTCTCAAGATTGGTCGGAGTGAGAGGATTCGAACCTCCGGCCCCTGCCTCCCGAAGACTGCGTATAATGCGGCAAGGGGCGGAAACCGAGGAAAGGTGCGCTGTTCGCCATGTCGTTTTCGGCGAACAGAGGGTGAATTGCGGTTCTCGGCGGTGAGAACGCACCGGGGCGCACTGTCTTACGCACCG
>JAYTWE010000563.1:0-1909 GCA_043744055.1 Magnetospirillum sp. | reverse complement strand
CGGGTCTGGGATCCCCGCCCATCGGCAGCCACCACCAGGGAGGCCCGCAAGACGCGTCCGTCTTCCAACTCGGCTTCCACCCGCCCCGCCAAACGCTCCAGCCGTTTTACCCGCGCCGGAGCGAAGAGAGTGGCGGCGGGTGATGCCATCAGACGCTCATTGACCGAGCGGCGAATGGCGGGATTGGGGACGATCCAGCCCAAAGGCTCGTCACCCAATTCCAGATGGTCGTAATGCAAGAAGAGCGGCGATGCATTATCGGTAACGCGGATTTCCAGGATTGATCCGGCATCGGCCTTCATGCCGTCCCAGGCTCCGGTGGCTTGAATCAGCTTCTGAGCGCTATAGGCGATCGCAATGGCGCGCGCATCGGATGCCGGATGCGCCAAGACCTCAGGAGGAGCAGCCTCCACCACCGCAACTTGGATTCCAGCTTGAGCCAAGGAGACGGCCAACAGCCCCCCTACCGGCCCACCGCCGATAATTAAGACGTCGAAGCTGGAAGGTTCGCTCCCAAAGGTTTCACTCATGGTCAGAAGTTCAGCTTCGGCTTGGTGAATTTAGGGTCCTTGAACTCGAACAGCTTGGAATCCAGGGTCAGACCATTTTGCGCCTCGAACAAAGACACGGTCGTGATCTGATTCTGAGTGTCTCGAACCTGCCACTGACGCAACATGAAGGGACGGTCTGAGAATACCAGGGTGATTTCACCCGCACCCGGTTCATCAGCCTCCACTAAAGAGACACGAATCACGCCCGGCATCCGGGTCACACGGGTAACCGCCACATCACCGCCCTGAAGCTTCACATTGGGGCGTACCAAAACTCCGGCGGGGGTCGAATTCAGCGGCAACCAGCTGGGTTCACCCAACTGAGTGTCATGGATGATGAGAAACGTTCCGTCGGCCACCACCAGCAGCGGACTGGGCGGATCGTATTGCAACCGCAGCCGTCCGGGCCGTGACAAATAAGCGTCGCCCTCGACGCTGGCTCCGTTGGGCGAAACCTGGAGGAACCTAGCCTTCAAGGTGGTAATGCCGTTGAGATAGGTTTCCACCCGCTCTATTTCGGCCTTATCAGCCTCGGACAGAGTGACGCGCTTGGGCTCGACGGCCCGAGCCGCACCAAGCCAGAGGCCCAGCAGCGCCACCGCAACCATCACAATCTTCGCCTGTCTCATCATACGTCCCATGTCCTAATATTCGACCCCGGTTCGGGCGAGAACCTCGCGCTTGCCCACATGATTGGGCTTACTGACCACACCTTCGGTCTCCATACGCTCGACAATACGGGCGGCCCGGTTATAACCGACTTGGAGATGGCGCTGCACGAAACTGGTCGAAGCCTTGCCTTCCCGACACACCAACGCCACCGCCTGATCGTAAAGTTCATCGCCGCCACCGCCGCTATCGCTGCCCGGCAGACCGAATTCGCCGCCTTCTTCCTCGGTAACCGCCTGAACATAGGAGGGTTCGCCCTGCGACCGAAGATGCTCGACAACCTTCTCCACTTCCTCATCGGAAACGAAGGGGCCGTGAACACGGGTGATACGACCGCCAGACGCCATGTAGAGCATATCGCCCTGCCCCAGCAATTGTTCAGCCCCCTGCTCACCCAAAATAGTGCGGCTATCAATCTTGGACGTGACCTGGAATGAAATACGGGTGGGGAAATTAGCCTTGATCGTGCCGGTAATCACATCCACCGAAGGCCGTTGCGTTGCCATCACCACGTGAATTCCGGCGGCGCGGGCCATTTGTGCCAGGCGCTGGACTGTACCCTCAATGTCCTTGCCTGCCACCATCATCAGGTCGGCCATCTCGTCAATGATCACGACGATGTAGGGCATGTGGGTCATGTCCATCTGCTCTTGTTCAAAGATGGGCTCGCCCGACTGGGGATCGAAACC
>JAYTWE010000562.1:0-2625 GCA_043744055.1 Magnetospirillum sp. | reverse complement strand
TTCCTTGGCGATAGAGCATCTGAAGAACGGGGAACTCCGCCAGATTGGAGAAGTTTCCATTCTGAACCATGGCATCGGACAACAAGATGGCGTTGGGGCCGGTCTCGAAGGGAACACCCTGAGCTTCGGTGGAAACGATAAGGCCGCGCTTCATCAGATGCTTGACCGAATCGGCAGGACACCCGCACAAAATATAAAGCCCAGCCTGAGGGGCCTCGATCCACCAAACGCCAGTGGTCACCTCGATTTTACGCAACAACGGCAACCGTGCCTCCCAGATTACGGGTTAATCTCCGACGTCTCCTGGAAGGTTCCGCCCATCCGGGTATGTCATCATACGTATATAGCATGTGGGAGTCCGTGAAACAGGAGCAGTTGGTGAATTATCTCACAAGAGATATGTCCTAATCCTGAAGGCCGAGGGGAAAACTCCAACTCCATACCCGTTCTAAAGTGATACAGTTTTTGATATTTGACTTCGCATTCTGAATTAGGTATCGTAATGCCTAATTAAGCCGGACACCAATGATGCCGGCAAGAGGGAGGATACGAAGGCATGCAAGAAGTCCGCCTTCACGGGCGGGGCGGCCAAGGGGCCGTCCTGGCATCGGCCATACTCGCCGCCGCTTTGGTGGAAGAAGGCCGACACGTCATGGCCATTCCGGCCTTCGGATTCGAGCGCCGAGGAGCGCCCGTTGTGGCGTTCTTACGCCTTTCCGATACGGTCATCCGACGCATCACCAATATTTACACCCCTAATATCGTGGTGGTGATCGACCCCACCGTGGTGCGCGCCGTCGATGTCTATGCGGGAATGCCGGTCGGAGGAACTCTGGTCTTGGCCACCAGCAAGCAAGCCAGTGAGCTCGAGCTTCCCGCCCATCTGGGACAGGTCGCGGTTTGTAATGCGATCCATATCGCCATGGACATTTTCAAGCGTCAGATCACCAACACGATCATGCTGGGAGCCTTCGCCAGGGCCACCGGTCTGGTTTCGGTCGCTTCGCTGGAAAAAGCACTGGAAAAAACCGACTTCCGCGATGCCGGTCTTCGCCAGAACTTGGAAGCGGTGCGGCGCGGCTATGAGGAGACCACCGTGGTAAATCTGGGCAAGGAAGCTGCGGCATGAGTGCCCCATCGAAGAGACTGAGCCGGAGCGAAGCGACTAGCCCGTTAAGGGCGCGCGCCCCATGGCGCGAAAGCCAAGGGCGCGGATGCGCCCGCCCGGTGCTTGAGGGACCAAACAAATGACCGGCCATAACGCTCCCGACAATATGTGCCCCATCGCCACCGAGTACACCACCATGCTCACCGGCGACTGGCGGGCGCTTCGCCCGGTAGTGGACCGTGACCGCTGCGTCAAATGCGCCACCTGCTGGCTGTATTGCCCGGTTCAATGCGTGGTGGAGCGGTCCGCCTGGTTCGACTTCAACTACGACACCTGCAAGGGCTGCGGCCTTTGCGCCGAGGAATGCCCTCACCGGGCCATCGCCATGGTCGAAGAGGCGGAGGGCTGACATGAGCAAGGTGATTAAGGGACAAAACCAATGAGCAAAGTCATTGTCTGCGACGGCAACGAAGCAGCCGCCTGGGGCGCCTGTCTGTCGCGCCCCGACATGGTGGCGGTCTATCCCATTACGCCGCAAAGCTCGCTGGTGGAATATCTCGCCAAATTCATCGCTGAAGGCAAGATGACCGCCGATCTGGTGGATGTGGAAGGCGAACACTCGGTCTTATCCGTGCTGCACGGCGCCTGTCTGGCCGGAGCGCGGACCTATTCCGCCACTTCGGCCCAGGGCTTGGCCTTCATGTTCGAGCCCTATTTCCGCACGCCGGGCCTCCGTCTGCCCATGGTGGTCTCGCTGGTCACCCGCGATTCGGTATCGCCGACCTGCGTTTGGGGCGGCCAACAAGACGCCATGACCGTCAAGGAAGTGGGCTGGATCCATATGTATTGCGAGACCCAGCAAGAAATCTGCGACACCATCCCCATCGCCTATAAAGTGGCCGAACACCCCGACGTCATGCTGCCGGTCAACGTCAATCACGACGGCAATTATCTGTCTTACGGCGTGGCGCGGGTGGAACTTCCCGATGCGGAAGTCGTGGATTCCTTCCTGGGTGAGAAGAACGTCAATTGGCATGCCTGCCTGGACCCTGAACGCCCCATGGCGGTTGATCCGCTGACCGGCGGCGCGGGCGGTATCGGCCCTTCCACCTTCGTGAGATACCGCAAGGGCCTGTGCTCGGGCATGCAGGCGGCTTTGACCGTGATCGAAGAGGCGCATGCCGATTGGGGCCGCCGGACCGGTCGCTACTGGTCGCCGCTGATCGAGGAATACCGCATGGAGGATGCCGAGACCGCCCTGGTCACCATCGGCTCCATGACCGGCGCCGCCAAGGATGCGGTGGACGAGGCTCGCCTGGACGGCAACAAGATCGGCCTGGTCAAGATCAAGACCTTCCGCCCCTTCCCCATCCAGCGCATCGCCAAAGCCCTGTCCAAGGTAAAGGCCATCGGCGTGGTGGATCGTGCCGTCAATTTCGGCTGGAACTCCGGCCCGGTATTCCAAGAAGTGCTGGGAGCGCTCTACCACCTGCCGGTGCGCATTCCGGCCATGAGCT
>JAYTWE010000561.1:0-9214 GCA_043744055.1 Magnetospirillum sp. | reverse complement strand
GCCATGAACCGGAACACGTAGGAGCCGATGACGGCCGCCGCCAATATGGCGGCAAAGGATACAAAGAGATCGCCCATATCATCCCCAATAGTCTGCTTTAAAGAACCCGCTGACGTTCATGCAAGATCATTGCGATGTCCAGCGTCTTCACGGCGGCATCCAAAGTGTAGATACCACGCGCCTCCAAGGCCTCGATCTGGCGCAACAGCACCGCCGCCGTCACCATGGCATCGCCAAGCGCGGTGTGGCGCTCGGTGATCTCAATACCATAGCGATCGCAAATATCATCCAAGGAATGCCCCGCATCGGGACCATCGAGGAAGTTTGACAAGATCATGGTGTCGAGAACCGGGCTGTCGAAACTGACTCCCATCTTTCGCTCCCGCATGCGCAGGAACTTCAGATCGAATGCCGCATTGTGCGCCACCAAGACCGAGTCGGAGACGTAATTACGGAATTGAGGAAGAACCACGGCGGCGGGCGGCTTGTCCTTGGCTATTTCATCGGTGATACCGTGAAAGCGAACGGATTCGGCGGGAATAGCCCGGCCGGGATTGACGATGCGGTTAAAGCTCTCACCGGACAAGATGCGTCCATTGACAATGCGCACCCCGGCGATGGAAACGATTTCATCACCTTGAGAGGGGTGCAAGCCGGTGGTCTCGGTATCAAACACCACGAAGGTCAAGGATTTAAGCGGTTGCCCTCCCATGGCCCCCGTATCACGAGCTTGTTCCAGCAAGGTAAGATCGTAGAATTCCGGCCGCCCCGGCAGGACTTGCCGATCGTATCCGTGTTGCTCCACGCCTCGACGCATGGGAATTCGAAGAGCTCCACCACCCTCGCGCCGTTCGCGGACGAATTCAGCCCCTGCATGATGCTGCAAGACATCGCGGACCGTCATTCCACCCAAAGCAACCAGAGGCTGGGCCTGCCAGCGATCCAGCAAGGCTTGCTCCACCATACGGCCAGCCCAGGCGAACTCGATCCAAGCCCCATCTCCGCCCGCTCCGTCCCCGGTTCCGGCGGACAGGTCGAACTCTACCGCCCCCACCTGATCGGCAGTGCGGCGAATCAAGGACTCCACCGCCAGAACCAGGGAGTGGGAATCTCCGTGCAGCCAGACCGGCAGCCCAACCACGGTCGAGGTGACGTCTTCCCCCAATCGCCCCGCGACAAAGGTCAGAAATTCGGTGGAATTGATGTCGGCCATGGGCCACCACCCCGACAACATCTTGTGATACCCATCGGTCACCCGCTTGATGGCCTGACCGATCATGTTGGCCTCGCGGCGCACCACGACAGGGTCATCGGCCGACATGGCGATGCGCTTCAGCGGCGCCTCCACGTCTTCGGCCACCTCGCGCAGCAACGCCTCGCGCCCCACCAAAGCCGATAATTGCGGCCCGGCATCCACCAGGGTCACCACATAACCGGTTACCGTTCCGCTCTCGTCTCGGATCAAGGTCATGCGGGCCTGCAACAAAATCCGGTCGTCGACGCTGCCCACCAGGAAAGGAACGCCGCGCCCAGCCATTTCCGGCCGGTTGCCCAAGACGTCGAACATATGGACCACCGGATCGCGGGCCATGGTTTCAAACAATGATCGCCCCAGCCCCAGTTCAGCAGTTTCGCGCAAAATGTCGAAAGCGACCTGATTGTACAGCACCATCTGATGACGCTGATTGCACACAACCACGCCTTCGTGAAGATCGTTGAGGATGGCGGCCAGTCTGCTGGAATTTTCTTCCGATTTGCGAGTGGCGGAAGACAGGCCCTCGGCCAATTCCGTCCTTGCCTTAATCATACGGGCGCAGACTTCATTCACCGCCTCGGGCAAGGGGGAGATCATGAAATAGCGTTCAGGGTCCACCCCGTCGCGCCCAACCCCATAGGCAATGGCGCGGACTTCCGAGGCCATGCGCCGGATGGAGCGGACCACCAGGAATTCAATGATTTTCCAAGACACTGCGAATAGAACCGTGGCGCCAGCCAGGGAGACCAGAACCAGAGCCGTCAGTTCCTCGCGGTCGACCACGCCTTGCGACAGAACATAGCCCGCAGAGATGGTAACAATCACATCGGCGGCGAACGCGGCCGCCAGCCAGGGAAAAGGCCCCCGCCATTTGACCGCCACTTGGATTCCTCCCCCTCGTCGGTTCGTCTCTTACTTCACCTTATCACGCCGTGCCAAACCGTCCGCGTCAACCCCGGATATGGGTTTCCAACTATAAGGAGGTTAATCTTCTTAGAGTTCAAGCCGCGCAGCACAGCCCGTCAAGGCCGTAAAGAACGGAAATCTTCGCCAAGGTCGCCGAAGCCGTTTCCCCACCATAATAGCTTTTCAGAAGTAATCTGGGATCAATGCCGAGAGCGTGGGCGGATTGGCCCAACTGATCCGTCAGACGAGCCTCCACATCGGCAGCCCACAAAATATAACCGCTATCGAATAATGGATACGTCATATCCCTCTCCATGGGCTGGTCTAGCCATGGAGATCAGGATGCGCCCCCATCATGTCGCCATGAAGGCGCGATCAGGGCAATTGTGGCGGATGTCCGGCAGTCACATGAGCCCGCATGGCGGCTCGCGCGGCGGCTCCATCGCCAGAGATAACCGCTTCGATCACCGCCAGCAAGATGGCGGGCTGCATACACAGTGAAGTGCTCTCCGGCATCATTCGGCGCAGATGAGGCATAAGACGCGAGCGGATCGTGCAGACCAGATCCACCAGAACCGGATTGTCAGCCGCCGCATGGAGAATGGCGAAGAGATCATCCACGACCTCTTCCGATACCACCAATTTACGCAGACGCTTCCGATCGTCATCGGTAAGCCGCTGTGCCGCCAAATCAGCACAGGTCGCCTCCAATTCGATCATCGTATCGAAAAGGTCAAAAGCTGCACGGCCGCTTGGCCCCGCCACAATGGCCCCATGCCGAGGCTTGAACTGAATCAGCCCCGTCGCATCGAGATGACGCAAAGCCTCGCGCACCGGAGTCCGGGAGCAATGCAGCCGAGCGGCAATATCTTCCTCGATCAGCTTCTCTCCGGGGAGAAGGCGACCGGACATGATTTCATTCGTCAGGATTCCGCGCACATGCTCGGCCTTGGAGAGCTTGACCATGGACGCATTCATGGCATCGCCTCCGCCAAAGGATGCAGAGGCACACGTAATGACTGAACGCAAGGCGGGTTACTGCGTGAGTTAGATAGCATTCAGGCAGAATGCAGTCTAAGATTGTATACATCAAGACTTTTACGTGTTGGGGGACGCTGATTCCATGACAAATCGCCGCAATCTCTCGGCAGCCTTGGCGATAACCGGCTCCCAACCACTCGTAAAGGTTTTGCGGAGCAGCCACATGCTCGGATACCAAGGCGTTGTCTCGCCAGACATTTGCCACCGGAAATCGGGAACCGGGGGCAGCAACAGCCAGACCGGTTTACCAAGAGCACCCGCCAGATGGATCACGGCGGTATCCACCGAGATAATCAGATCCATACTTGCCACCACGGCGGCGGTGTCGGCGAAATCAGCACAGCGATCAGCGGCGTCCAGAACCAGATGCGCGGGAGGCCGGCCCAGCCGCTCCGCCACCGCGCCCCGCTGCAAACTATAAAACGTGATTCCGGGAACCTCCAGCAACGGGGCCAAGAGACGCGCCGGGATCGAACGGTTCCAATCATCGCCATGGGTGGGGCGTCCGGCCCAGGCCAATCCCACCTTCAGGGGGCCATCTCCCAAAGGCAGGGACACTCCCGCATCCTTGGGCACCATAAGATAGGGCGTCTTGGCCGGAATGGGATCTTCGCCCACATTAAAAAGTCCGGCCAACGACATCAGGGTCAAAGCTCGATCAAAAGGCGGCAAAGCCCCGGTCTCCGAGACCGTCAGATCAAGCCCGGCGGCGCTGCCCACCAGACGCACAAGTTCCGGCTGACAAGCCAACACCACCCGCGTCACCCCGCGCTGTTTCAACAGCGGAGCGTAGCGGACGAACTGGATCGTATCGCCATATCCCTGTTCCGCTTGAAGCAGCAAAGTTCCACCCGCGGGCAAATGAGGCGGCAAGGGGCTGCCATCCCAAACCCGGTCCTTCAGATACGAGGGCAAATTGGGATGCTCGCGCCAACGCCACTCATATTCTCGCCAACCTTCGGCGAATTTCCCCGAGAGAAGAAGGTTCAGCGCCAGATTTGTGTGAAACTTCCCTCCATCGGGCATGCTCTGAATAGCGCGGCGATAGGCTTGGTCCGCTTCGTCCAGCCGCCCCTGACGATGCAAGGCGTTCCCCAGATTGCTCCAGGTTTCCGCGCCTCTCCCTCCCAAGGCCAAGGCGCGGCGATGACACAGCTCGGCGGCGGCGGCATTGCCGGTCGCCAGCAGCGAATTGCCAAGATTGTCATGAATGGCCGCAGAATCAGGCCGCACCAAGGAGGCCGTCCGCAAGACCGCGACCGATTCCTCGCGCCGCTCCATCTTCTCCAACGCGACCCCAAGATTGTTCAAAAGATCGGCAGGATTGGGATCAATGCACAAGGTGATGGCCGAACGGTAAGCGGCCACGGCCTCGTCATGCCGGCCCAGCGACATCAAGACAGCCCCCAGAAGTCCCAACGGCTTGGACTCACGAGGCGCCGCCGCCGCCGCTCGTTTCAACGCATCTGCCGCCAAGGGCATTGTCTCGGCACTGCTTCCCAGAAGCTCGCCCAGCCCAAGCCAAGCCACGGCAAGACCCGGCTCTAACTTTACCGCCAGCTCCAAACTGAGCCTGGCTTCAGCAAGACGGCGCAACATCCGCAAAGCCAACCCACGCGCCGCGTGACAGCCGCCATCCTGAGGGGCCAAAGCGATGGCTTTATCCGCCGCATCCAAAGCAGAATCAGCATGCCCCAACCGTAAACGAACCAGCGATAGCCGCCGCAATATCTCGGGATTGCCCGGTCGCTCCACATCCAAGGATGACAAAAAGCGTTCATCCGCCAAATCAGCGTTATCGGGTGGAGGAAGAGTCATCTGACCATTATCTCATCAAGAGTAAAATTAGATGGCGGATCATTAAGATGCGATGGTTTCCTACAATGACACAATAACTTGTGCGTCGGCAGCGAGGAACTGTTCACAACCCCGATAAATAGGTGTATATCAAGCGGGATAATTGGGGGCTTTCGAATTGCAGATTTGGGGTGTTTCACTGACAAAGCCGCGTAAACTGGCACTCCTGGCCAGCGCCGCTGCCTTTGCCATTACCTTTTGCGCCCCGGCCTCGGCCGACGCATCCTCGTTGGAAGACGAGATGCGCGACCTGGTGGAAAGCCACCCCCAGATCCAAGCCCGCAAGAAAGCCGTCAGCGGTTCGGAAGAAGGCATTCGCGGGGCTCGCTCCGGTTACCTGCCCACCGCCAAGTTGAGCGGTGATCAGGGCTACGAATATATCGACAGCCCCGACCGGCGCGGAACCCAGGGAAAGCCGTTCAGCGATAAACGCCATACCGCAGGCCTGACCGTCACCCAAAAGATTTTCGACGGCTTCCAGACCAATGCCACAGTGGACGCCGCCAAGGTCGCCCAGTCCATCGCTCAATCCGATCTGCGCGCCACCCGTCAGAGCACCCTGCTGGAAGGGGCCATCGCCTATCTGGAAATTCTCCGCCAGACCCGTCTGGTCGCCCTGTCGCGTGAGAATGAACGCAAAGTGGCCGAGCAACTTAATCTCGAAGACGAACGCGTCCAAAAGGGCTCTGGCATCGCTTCGGATGTTCTGGCCGCCAAGCAGCGCCTCCAGATCGCCAAGGAACATCGGGTTAAGTTCGAAGGCGATTTCCAAACCGCCGTCGCCAAATACACCCAGGTCTTCGGTCATGCGCCCAATGTGGCCGCTCTGAACGACCCGCCTCTGCCGCTGGACCTGATCCCGGAAAGTATCGAGAGTTCCGTGGATATGGCGGAAAAGGATAATCCCACGCTGGAGTCTTCGGTCAAGACCATCGCCCTGACCGAAGAACGCCGTCGCATCGAAGAGGCTGGCTATTGGCCCACGGTGGATCTGGTCGGCAAAGCGGATTACGAAAAAGGCAAAAGTGCCGTGGTCGGCGTTCGCCGTGACTGGTCATTGATCTTACAAGCCAATTGGGAATTATTCTCGGGCTTCAAGACCGATGCCAAGGTCGCCCAGGCGTCTTGGGACCATGCCACCACCAAGGACAACCGCCTTTACACCAGCCGCAAAGTCTCGGAGGCGGTTCGCACCGCTTGGCACAAACTCCAGACCGCTCGCCAGCGCATGGACCTGCTGGAAAATGCCGCCACCCTGGCCGAGGAAGTCTGGGAAGCGCAGAAGAAAAAGCGCGAAGCCGGAAAGGCCACTGTTCAAGAAGTGCTGGACGAAGAGACCAAGATCAACGAAGCCCGCATCAGCTATACCGGCGCCTATTACGACATGTATCAGTCGTCCTATGAACTGCTGTCCGGCATGGGACGCCTGGAAGTTGATGCCCTGGCCCGTGCCAAACCGGCCAGTGCACCGGTTATGACACCGTTCAAAGCCGCGGAACTGACCCAGCCCATGACCTCCGCCAAGCCAGCCCCCGCGGCACAATCCGTGCGCGACCCTATCCCGGCCAAGCCGGTGGCGGTGGCTCCCGTCGCGTCCCATCCGGCGGAAGCGCCCCCCAGCATCACCGCGCAGCATATGGCCCAGGCAGAATCCGCCTCGTCGGCCATGGCGGAACGGGTTCGCGGTCTAATGGCTGCCAAGGACGATTTCTGGACCATCCGCCAGTAATCCTCTCGGCATGAATCCAATGGGATCAAAGGGTCCGAGCCCCTTTGCGGAGGTGGGCCGAGCCCACAATCTTCATCGGGCGTTTTCGGGCTAACAAGGCTTGTTGACATTCAACGCTTCCCCCTCCCCCGGCTTGCCGGGGGAGGGGGAAAAGGCCTCCACAATCTGAATCTCAACAAGCTCTAGACGACGGAGCGTGTCTTCTTTGTGAGCCTCTCCCCCAAATGCAAAACACCCCGGACCATGTCCGGGGTGTTTCAAATTCCATCGTAAAGACGAAATCAGCTCTCCTGGCCACCACCGGTGGAAGCCAGATACATCACCAGGCCGCCGAACACGGCAGTCAGCAGCAGACCCAGATAGACAGCAAAGTTAAGCGGGCTGGCGGCTGGGCTCGGACTGGCGACGCCACCGAACAATGCGCTGATAACGGGAACGGCCAAGTAGAGAGCGATGACGGTAACACCGGCCACGGTGAGACCCAGAACTTTCGGAAGGACGCCCATTACACGCTCCATGAATTGCAGCGTCGGCCCCCTGGCCGACCGAATTGAATTACCGGCTCCACCGAGCCGGTCCCCTCGGGCAATCTACTACCAGATTTAGGGACTTTGCGAAAGTCAAATCCCACGAATTCCAATCAGCCAAGCCCATTGCGAAATCGCCCTTTGTCTTTCATGAAGAAGGCGGTGAAACTCCATGGGTGGATTTACACAAGGGGGGGCGCATGCCCAAGACCGTCGGATTGGTGACACAAGGAGATTCCGAGGCCATCGCCACGGGACGCCATGGCGATCCTTTCGCCGTATTGGGGCCGCACCGGTCCGGTCACGACACCATTATTCGCAGCTTCCAACCCCAGGCGATACGGGTATCCGTGCTAACGCAAGCCGGTGAAGTGGATATGGAGCGCATCCATCCCAACGGCCTGTTCGCGGTCAAACTTCCCACGCCCAAGACCTATCGCCTGGTGATCGAGGAAACAGACGGACGGGTATTCGAGATCGACGACCCTTACGGCTTCCCGCCCCTGCTGGGAGAGCTGGACATCCACCTCCTGGCGGAAGGCACCCATCTGCGGACCTTCGAGAAACTGGGAGCCCACCTGAAAGCCGTCAACGGCATCGACGGCGTCCACTTCGCTGTCTGGGCTCCCAATGCTGATCGGGTATCGGTGGTTGGTGACTTCAATGGCTGGGACGGCCGCCGCCATCCCATGCGACGACGCCACCATGCCGGGGTCTGGGAGATGTTCATCCCCGGCCTGGGCCACGGCACCGTCTATAAATTTGAGATTCTGGCGCGCGGTGGTTTGGTGTTGCCGCTGAAAGCCGATCCCTACGGCCATTGGGCCGAACTCCCCCCCAAGACCGCCTCGGTGGTCTGGGAAATGGCGGAACGGTCCTGGCGGGATACCGAATGGATGGAAGGCCAGAAAGCCCGCAACGACCGTCACTCTCCCATCAGCATTTATGAAATCCACCTGGGGTCATGGCGCCGGGTGCCCGAAGAGGGTAACCGCTCCCTCAGCTATATGGAAATGGCCGAACAATTGGCTGATTACGTGGCGGATATGGGATTCACCCATGTGGAATTCCTGCCGATCCACGAACACCCTTTCGGCGGGTCCTGGGGCTATCAGCCGGTCGGGTTATTCGCCCCGACCTCGCGCTATGGCACCCCGGAAGAGTTCCGCACCCTGGTGGAAGCCCTGCATCAGCGCGGGATCGGCGTTATCGTCGATTGGGTGGCGGGGCACTTCCCCAACGACCCCCATGGTCTACACTGGTTCGACGGCACCCATCTCTACGAGCACGAAGACCCTCGTCTGGGCATCCACAAGGACTGGAACACCCAGATCTTCAATTACGGCCGCAAAGAGGTGATGAACTACCTCTACGCCAACGCTCTGTACTGGATTGAACAGTATCATGTGGACGGACTACGGGTGGATGCCGTGGCCTCCATGCTCTATCTGGACTATTCCCGCGAGCCCGATGAATGGGTTCCCAACCGCTTTGGCGGCAACGAGAATCTGGAAGCCATCGACTTCCTGCGCCGCATGAATCAGGTGGTCTATGGCGAACATCCCGGCGCCATGACCATCGCCGAGGAATCCACCGCTTGGCCCATGGTCTCGCGCCCGACCCATCTGGGTGGGCTGGGATTCGGCTTTAAGTGGAACATGGGCTGGATGCACGACACGCTGCACTATTTCAGCAAAGACCCCATCCATCGCCGCTATCACCACGACGACCTGACCTTCGCCCAGCTCTACGCCTATCATGAAAACTTTGTACTGCCGCTGTCCCATGACGAAGTGGTTCACGGTAAGGGCTCTATCTTCGGGCGCATGCCGGGCGATCCCTGGCAACGCTTTGCCAATCTACGGGCCTATTACGGCTTCATGTGGACCCAGCCGGGCA
>JAYTWE010000560.1:0-2105 GCA_043744055.1 Magnetospirillum sp. | reverse complement strand
GCTCTGTTCATTGGCGATGCCGATGATCAGGCCCTTTTTGCCTCGCAGATCCAAGAGCTGCAAGGGCAAGGGACCGGCGGCTTTGGCGGTCTCGGTCATGGTGATACTTCTCCGAAGGCGAATGTTGCGGTGCACCATAGCCCTAGTTTTTCCCGATCCACAAGCGGTATGACCACAGGGCAGGTAGTTTTCGCAAATCGGTCACATTCCAATTTGCGCATGTGAATGCTTGGAATTGGAACGGCCTTGACGCTGGGCGCGACTGGGCGCTATGTGTTTTTCGTGGTGATTTGTCCAACCGGATTGCGGCCACGTTAAACAACCCGCTAAAGAGGTTCGTGCTCAGTTTCTCCGAGCCCAGACCCCTTTCATGCGACCAGACCCTTTCTCCCGTCAGCTGGGGAAATTTTGTATTTTGGAGGCAAATATGGGCAACGGTGATTCCAAGTCTTCCAAGCAGTGGCGAGCCCGCACCCGTGCTGTGCGCGGAGGCTTGACGCGAACCGGGTTTTGCGAAACCTCCGAGGCTCTATTCCTGACTTCGGGTTATGTTTATGGCAGCGCCGCCGAGGCGGAGGAAAGCTTTGACGGCACCCGTGACCGGATGGTGTATTCCCGCTTCAAAAACCCGACCATCGCTATGTTTGAACAAAGACTGGCCGATCTGGAGGAGGCTCCGGCCTGTCGGGCGACGGCTTCGGGCATGGCGGCGGTTCATGCCGCGCTGATGTGTCAGTTGAAGGCTGGCGACCGGGTCGTCGCGTCGCGTGCCCTGTTTGGGTCGTGCCAGTGGATCATCAATGAGCTGATGCCCCGTTTCGGGATCGAGCGGGTTTTTGTGGACGGCCCTGATCTGGATGCCTGGGCCAAGGCTTTGTCCCAGCCCACCGCTTGCGTCTTCATCGAGACTCCGGCCAATCCCACTTTGGAAATCATTGATATCGCCGCCGTGGCCGACCTGGCCCATAAGGCGGGCGCCAAGCTGGTGGTGGATAATGTCTTTGCCACTCCGGTGCTGCAAAGCCCGCTGAAGCTGGGTGCCGATGTGGTGGTCTATTCCGCGACCAAGCATATTGATGGGCAGGGGCGTTGCCTGGGCGGCGCGGTTCTTGGCGATCTGGCGTTCTGCCAAGATGTGCTGAGTCCCTATTTACGCAATACCGGACCAACCATGAGCCCATTTAACGCCTGGGTCTTGTTGAAGGGGTTGGAAACCCTTGATCTGCGGGTCGAGCGTCACTGCGCCAATGCCTTGAAGCTGGCTCGATTTCTGGAAGGACGACCAGAAGTCGCCCGTGTCCTTTATCCCGGTTTGGAAAGCCACCCGCAACACGCCTTGGCGGCGCGACAGATGTCGGGTTGGGGGTCTATCTTGGCCCTGGAGCTGAAGGGAGGCAAAAAAGCCGCCTACAGTCTGCTGGACAAGCTGGAACTGATCGATATTTCCAATAATCTGGGTGACGCCAAAAGCCTGATTACCCATCCTTGGACCACCACCCACCAGCGACTGTCACCGGAAGATAAGCAGGCCATGGGAATTTCCGAAGGTCTGCTGCGTCTGTCGGTCGGGATCGAGGATGGTGATGATTTGGTGGAAGATCTGGATCAAGCTCTCGGTGCGTGACTCTTCTTGGAATCCTTTTACACTATGGGAGATCGCCCTGGACTTATCGGGTGTCGCTCAGGCTTTCGAGGCATAACGGATGTACAGCCATACCACCCGGAACATCGTGGTCACGGTCAAGCCGTTCTTTCTGGATGACCAGTCCTCTCCAGCCGACAACCACTATGTCTGGGCCTATCGTGTCCGCATCGAAAACCGGGGTGACCGGACGGTGCGGCTGATGAACCGGCACTGGATTATTACCGATGGGATCGGCCGGGTCCAAGACGTCAAGGGACCCGGTGTGGTCGGAGAGCAGCCGACCCTGCATCCCGGTGACGGATATGAATATACCAGCGGTACACCATTGCCGACGCCGTCGGGGATTATGCACGGGACGTATGAGATGTCCGACGAGGATGGCTCTACCTTCGACATTGTCATTCCCGCTTTCTCGCTGGACAGCCCATATGATCGGCCCAGTTTGAACTGATACACTCCG
>JAYTWE010000559.1:0-4466 GCA_043744055.1 Magnetospirillum sp. | reverse complement strand
CCGGCCACGGCATCGCCGCGCACGAACTTGGACGCGCCATCCATGGAGCCGAAAAACGCCGATTCCTGCTCTAATTCAGAGCGGCGCTTACGGGCGGTCGGCTCGTCGCACAGTCCTGCGGACAGGTCGGCGTCGATGGCCATCTGCTTGCCGGGCATGGCATCCAGGTTGAAGCGCGCCGCCACTTCGGCGATACGGCCCGAGCCCTTGGTGATGACCACGAAATTGACGATTACCAAGATGGCGAAGACGATGATGCCGATGACGAAATTGCCGCTCATGATGAAGCTGGCGAAGGCGGCGATCACGCGACCGGCTCCCTCGACGCCTTCGTGGCCATGGGCCAGGATCAGGCGGGTCGAGGCCAGATTCAGCGACAGACGGATCAAGGTGGTGATCAGCAGAACGGTCGGATATGAACTGAACTGAAGCGGTTTCTCGATGAAGATCGAGACCATCAAGATCAGCACGGCCATGGTTATGGATAAAGCCAGCCCCACATCCAGCGCCCAAGGCGGCAGCGGCAGGATCAAGACCATCAGAATCAGGATGACGCCCAGCGCCAGGCCAACATCGCCGCGCCGCGCCGCGACGTTCAGCCGATCGAGGAACGCCCGTGCGTTTGCCGTTCCGTCCGAGGCTTGGCCTTCAGCCATAATGCTTATTCCGTTGCTTGGTCATCATCTAAAGCATTGCCCGTTCCTGCTCGCCGCCAGCCGGGGGCACGTCGATTCCTTCGTCGCCATACTGTTTCAGCTTGTTGCGCAGCGTGCGGATGGAGATGCCGAGGATGGTGGCGGCATGTGTCCGGTTGCCCAGGCAATGGGAGAGGGTATCCAAAATCAGGTCGCGTTCCACCTCGGCCACGGTCATTCCAACCAGATTCGCCTTGGCCCCGCCCATGATGGCGGCTGCGGCATTGGCAGCTTGGGCCACGATGGGGTCGGGATTGGTCCCGACGTGACCGCCCGACAAAATGATGGCTTCCGGGCCGATCTCGGAGCCTGAAGCCAGCAGCACGGCGCGATGCATGCAGTTCTCCAGCTCGCGCACATTCCCGCGCCAGACATGCCGGATCAGCATTTGGCGGGTTTCCGCCGATAGTGGGCGGGATGGCAGACCATTGGCTTCGGTATAGCGTTTGGCGAAGTGGTCGGCGAGAATGGAAATATCCAGCGGACGTTCCCGCAACGCCGGGAGTTCCAAGGTGACCACGTTCAAGCGGTAATACAGATCTTCGCGGAAGGTGCCCTTGCGGATTTCGTCTTCCATGGTGCGGTTGGAGGTGGCGAGAATGCGGACATCCACCTTGACCGGCTGATTGCCGCCGACCCGGTCGATCTCTTTCTCTTGGAGGACGCGCAACAGTTTGGATTGCAGCCGCACATCCATTTCCGAGATTTCGTCCAGCAGCAATGTGCCGCCATTGGCTTCCTCGAATTTACCGATACGCCGCGCCACCGCTCCGGTGAAGGCACCCTTCTCGTGACCGAACAGTTCGGATTCCAGTAGGTTTTCAGGGATGGCGGCGCAGTTGACGGCAACGAACCGCTTGTCGGAACGGCGGCTTTTGTTGTGGATGAAGCGGGCAATCAGTTCCTTACCCGTGCCGGATTCGCCGGTAATCATGATGGAGGCGTCGGAATTGGCCACTTGTTCGGCCAACTTCAAGGTTTGGCCCATGCGGGGGTCCTTGAAGATGATGTTGTGGCTTTCTTGAACCACGGCCGCGATGACCGCGGCGATCAGTTCCGCGTCAGGCGGCAGCGGGATGTATTCCTTGGCGCCGGCCTTGATGGCGCGCACGGCGGCCGAAGCATCGGAGGCGATGCCGCAGGCCACCACCGGAACCACGATCCGCTCGGCTTCCAGCGAATCAATCAGTCCCTTGATGTCACGCTTGACGTCGATCATCACCAGATCGGCGCCTTGGGTGCGCAGCACCTCTAGACCGGCGGTGACGTCCTCGGCCTGGCGGACCTTGGCGCCCCTGGCCATGGCGATCTGGCTGGCGGCCCCGATTTGTCCGTCGAGTGTGCCGATAATCAGAAGTCGCATATCGTCCGTCTCCCGAAAGATCCGATCACGCTTAAGCGCGATCGGTCTTGATGATTTCCGTCATGGTCACGCCCAGGCGATCTTCGACCACCACCACTTCGCCGCGCGCAACCAGCCGGTTGTTGACATAGATGTCGATGGCTTCACCGACCTTGCGGTCCAGTTCCACCACCGCGCCGCGACCCAGCTTCAGCAATTGGCTGACCTGCATGGTCGCTTTGCCGAGGACGGCGGAGACCTGAACCGGAATGTCGTAGACGGCTTCCAGATCACGTGCCGACCGGGGAACATCGGGAATGTCGCCGCGCTGTTCTTCACCATCGACCTTAAAATCACTCAGCTCGAAATCAGCCATGCCATCCTCCACAGCCGGTCAGGGGACCGGAAAATTTTGTTACCCTCTCAGCCCTCACGCGCCGGGCGGCCACTCCGTGGCCTTGGCTTACGCGCCACGAGGCGCGGCGGGCCTTGCCCTAGCCTCCGAACGAAGGACTTCGTTCGTCGGAATCTCAGCCCTCGTCCCGATGCTCGGCGGGGGCCAGCGACCGGTCCACGGCCGCTTCGATATCGGCGATCAGGCGGGCTTGATCGCGTTCCGCGCCGCCATCGGTCCATTCCACCCTGCAATCTCCACGCGCCAGCCGAGGGTCGGCCTGAACCACCACTCGGCCCTCGAAGCCGTGAATGACCGCCACCGTTTCCAACCGTTCACGAACCGGGTCCACCAATTCGGGATCGGTGCGCACGATGATGCGCGGCTCGTCCAGCACATTGGCAAAACATTCCTGCACGGTGCGGACCACTTCCTCGAAGGAGTGTTCCTCACAGGCGGCGGGCAGAACTTTCTTTAGGACCGCCATGGCGACCCTGGCGGCGACCCGCTGGTTTTCATCGGCGGATTGCTCTTGCGCACCTCGCAGGGTTTCCACCGCTTCGGCCAGCTTGGTCATGGCCCCGGCCAATTGGGCCTCGCGGTTGGAGGAGGCCTCGCTCAGACCGGCGCTGTGCCCTTCCTCGTAAGCCGCTTCGCGTACAACCTGGAGGTCTTCCTCGGTAAAGGTCGGCGGCGGCGGCGCTTCCGGCTCGGGCTCGTCATCATATTCGTCCATGGTTGTTTCCGGCGCCTTCGCACGAGTCGAAGGCGGGCCGAAATCCAGGTCGAACATGTACTTCTTATACGTCATCAAGAGTCCTAATTAATCAGCCTCAGTCACCGGCGCGAACTCCGTTCGCTTGGCTTTCGCGCCATGTGGCGCGCGGCCTCAACGGCCTAGTCGCTTCGCTCCGTACCCTTTGCCTCAGTCACCGGGTTCCCGCTAGTACACCAGTTCGTCTTCCTCGCGGCCTTCGGAGATAATCAGCTGGCCAGAGGCGGCCAGTTCCTTGGCCATGACCACGATGGCGGCCTGGGCCTGATCCACATCGCGCAAGCGCACCGGCCCCAAGGCTTCCATATCTTCTCGCAGCATCTTGCCCGCGCGTTCGGACATATTCTTGAAGAACAGCTCCTTGACCCCGTCGGCGCCACCCTTGAGCGCGATGGCCAGCTTGTCCTTTTCCACCGAGCGCAGCAGCACCTGGACGCCAGCGGCGTCGAGGCGGATGAGGTCGTCGAAGGTGAACATGAGGGCCTTGATCTTCTCCGAGCTTTCGCGATTGCGCTCTTCCAGGGCGCTCATGAAGCGGTTCTCGGTGTTGCGATCCAGGTTGTTGAAAATATCGGCCATGAGTTCGTGGGAGTCGCGACGCTGGGTCCGGGCCAGATTGGTCATGAACTCGCTCCTCAGTGTCTTTTCGATACCGTCCAGAACTTCCTTTTGCACCACTTCCATGCGTAGCATGCGCATGATGACTTCCATGGCGAAGTTTTCCGGCAGCACCGCCAGAACACGGGCGGCGTGATCGGGTTTGATCTTGGACAGGACCACGGCCACGGTTTGCGGGTATTCGTTCTTCAGGTAGTTGGCCAGCACCTGTTCCGACACATTGCCCAGCTTGTCCCACATGGTGCGACCGGCCGGGCCGCGAATTTCTTCCATGATGGCGGCGACGCGGTCCTTGGGGATGGACTTCATCAGCAACCGCTCGGTGGTGTCGAAGGTACCGGTCAGCGAGCCGGTGGATGACAGGGCATCGGCGAATTCCACGAAGACCCGTTCCACCAGATTGGACGACACGGTGCCAAGGCTGGCCATGATCTGGGACAGCTCCTTAATCTCGTCATCGCCCAGCATGCTGAACAGCTTCGACGAGTGTTCCTCGTTGAGCGACAGCATGAACATGGCGGCCTTCTGAGGGCCGGTGAGGCTGCGATAGTCTTCTTTGACGCGACCCATGGCGATTCCCTATCAGGCTTCCTGGTACAGCCAGTTGCGGATGATGGACAGGGCTTCTTCCGGGTGCTTTTC
>JAYTWE010000558.1:0-4135 GCA_043744055.1 Magnetospirillum sp. | reverse complement strand
GGATTGGACACGGGAGCCTCGGAATTCTGGGTTTGGACGGCGGCGGTCGCAGTGTTGCTCATGATCTTTTATCCTGGCTCACATATATCCACCGGCCCGCAGACGCTCGAAAGCGTCCTCGGATTCCTTGTCCTGGGCACGCCCGGAACGCTCGGAAATCTTGGTGGTCTCCAGTTCCTCGATGATCTCGGCCACGGTCGTGGCGTTGGACGCCACCGAGCCGGTGCAAGGCGCACAGCCCAGCGAACGATAGCGCCGACCATCTTTGGCGAAGTACAGGCTGACCATGGGGATTTCTTCCCGCTGGATGTAACGCCACACGTCCAGCTCACTCCAGGCCAGCAGGGGATGGATGCGCAAATGGGTGCCGGGCGCGAAATCGGTCTTGAACTGGTCCCAGAATTCAGGCGGCTGATCCTTGAAATCCCACTCGGCGGAGAGATTGCGAGGGCTGAAGACCCGCTCCTTGGCGCGAGTGCCCTCCTCGTCGCGGCGAATGCCCGCGATAACGCCGGTATAGCCGTGCTCGGCGAGCAAGGCCTTCAACCCCTCGGTCTTCAGCGCCGAGCAGCAGTTGACCCGCCCCTCATGCGGCCCCATGCCAGCGGCCAGGGCGGCGGTATTTTCGCCCACGATCAGCGGCAGGTTCCATTCCTTGGCGACGCGGTCGCGGAACTCGATCATTTCCGGGATCTTGTGCTTGGTGTCCACATGGAGCACCGGAAAGGGCACATGGCCAAAGAAGGCCTTGCGCGCTAACCACAGCATCACGTTGGAATCCTTGCCGATGGACCACAGCATGGCGATCTTGTCGAGACGGTTGAAAGCCTCGCGCAGGATATAGATGGATTGCGCTTCAAGGGCGTCGATGTCGTTCATGCTCATCTTCCAGGTCTTTCCGTTCAAATACCCGCGCCGTCAAGGCCGAGGTCTAATGTATGGATGCCGCATTCGCTTTTGGCCTGACCGGACCACCGGCCCGAGCGCGGAGACTCGCCCGGCAAGACCGCTCGTGTACAAGGCCAGCAACCGATGGAACGATATCCCTGAGCCACCAGGGCATGGCGAGGAAGATTACGTTCCACGAAAGCCGCCTCGATCTGCTCGCCGCTCCAATTGGCCAAGGGACTGACCTTGATGACGCCCATACCGTCTTCGATGGTGGACAGGTGCTCGCGTTCAAAGCCATGAGTGCGCTTACGTCCGTCGATCAGGGCGTCAAAGGCGCGGGTGACTCGGGCCAACGGCCGAACCTTGCGCAATTCACAGCACCGGTCGATATTTTCACGCCACAAATCCTCGGCCTCGGTCAATTCCGCCTCGGTAGGACGAACCACGATGACATTGGTCAGGCCCAATTGCGCCTGCAATTGATCGCGATAGGCGATCGTCTCATCGAACAGCTCACCGGTATCCAGAAAGATCACCGGAATTGCCGGGTCAACCTGGGCCACCAGATCCAGCAGTACCGCCGATTCCGCCCCGAAAGACGAGGTCACGGCGATCCGCCCCTTCATCTCGCCCAGCAGCAAAGCCGCCAACAGCTCCTTGCCGTCCAGATGCCCGTAAGTACTCTTCAAGCGTAAGACGGTGCCTGGATCAATGGCGCTCATCACGCCACCTCCACCAGGATATCAGCCAGATTACCGACGGCAGCCACCACCGGCGTGGCGGGCTGATTGATGATGACACCGACGGTATCAATGAAATAAGCCACCGCCTCGCGGTAGGATTCGGCATTGCCGCTGACCAGGGCGGATGTCCGTTCCGCCAGGATCGACTCGAAAGCGTTGCCAGCCTCGGCCGCCGCGGCATTGGAGCGGAAGCGGGCGAACACCGTCTCGGTATCCTCGCTATCCTCGGTGGGCTGACCCTTGGCGGCCAGCAACAGGCGGACTGCGTAGACGGTCGCTTCCTGCCCGGACTTCAAGACTTCAGGCCACCGCCCCCGCACCAGATAACGATCCAGATTAATCAGAGCGTCATCGGCCAGATCGGTGAAATAGGTGGTGCTGACCTGCGGCGCGGCGCATTCGCCCTTGGCCTTGGGCGGACCGAGGAAGACATCGGCATCGCCCCAATCCACAAAGCGCTCATCGCCGCCGATGCCGTCCAACGGCTTCAGAATGGCGTTGATGCCGTCCTTGCCGATCCGCTCGGCCCAGGCGCGGATGTCTTCACCGCCCTGACGAACCGGGCCGATGGCCTCACGCAATAACTTGACCGCCTGATTGGCCAGACGGGCCGGAATGACAGGTCCTTCGAACCCAACCACGCCCCGAGTGGCGTCACCGCCGAAATGCAGTTGGTAATGAGGCGCCGGGCGCCCGTCGATCTTCTTGCCCATGCCGTGCAGACCGATATCGGCCACATGATGCAGACCGCAAGAGTTCTGGCAGCCGGACACGTGAACAGAGACACCGCGAGCCGAAACATCGCCGCGCGCCTCCTTCTCCACCAGAAGACCGAAGCTCTGGGAATTGGTGATGCCGATGCGGCAGGTGGTGGTGCCGGGGCAAGACACCACATCGGGCACATCATCGGCATGAGACGGGACATCGAATCCGATGGCCTTGATCGCCGTCACCACATCATCCAGCTTGTCTTTCGCCACACCCAGCAGCGCGATCTTCTGGTCGCGGGTGGTGCGAAGCTGAGACACGCCAGCGGAAACGGCAATGTCGTGCAGCTGGTCCAGTTGATCCGAAGAAAACAGACCCAGCGGCGCGTAGACCACCACGGCAGTGGTGCCGTCATGACCGGCAACCAGACCGGCCGGGGTGCGGGCCACAGCCGCTTCAGTGGGCTTGCGCCAATCCAGCGGCTGCCAGGGACGCTGCTGCAAGCCTTTCAGCCGCTCGAACTCTTCCTGGAACAGGCTGACGAACTTCTCCTCGCCGAACCGCTTCAGCACGAATTTCAAACGCGCCAGAGAACGGTCACGGCGGTTGGAATAGCGCTGGTGAATGCGGGCGGTGGCTTCGATGACCACCGGCAGCTCTTCCTCGGTCACGAAGGACAGGACCTCCACCGCCATGATGGGCTGCCCGCCCAAGCCACCGGCGGCAAGGACACGAAACCCCTGACGACCGTTCTTCTCGGTGGCGATGAAGCCCAGATCGTGGATGGGAGAAGCGCCGCAATCGGTGGCGCAGCCCGAAACGGTGAACTTCATCTTGCGCGGCATATGCTGGACCAACGGATGACGCAGCCAAGTCCGCGACAGCTGTTCGGCAACCTTACCGGCATCGACCAGTTCACGCGGGCAAGCGCCAGCCAAGGAACAGGCGCTCATATTGCGCAAGGTGTTGCCACAGGCTTCACGGGTGGTGATGCCATTGCTGTAAAGGTCTTCCAGCATTTCGGCCGTGCGCGAAAGCGGCACGTAATACAGCTGAAAATCCTGACGAGTCGTGATGTGCGCCGGTCCCTGGGCGAAGTTCCGGTTCACCCGCGCCAAGGCCTTCAACCAGGGAGTGGGAACAATACCGCCAGGAATCTTGATGCGAACCATCTGGACGCCCGGCTGCTTTTGGCCGTACACCCCATAGCGCAAACGGAACGAGGTGAACCGTTCCTCATCCCACTCACCGGCCAGCCGCTTTTGCAAAGCCTGACGGTACTCAGACAGATCGGACATGCGAACCAAGGGCTCGATGGCGTCCAGAGCGGCGTGGGTGGCATCCTTCATGACTGCGCCTCATCTAATTACACCACACAGGTGTATGTTTTATCTGTTGTACGAAATAGCTCGTATTGTACACTCGTGTCAACAGTTTTCTGTGTAGTTTAATCTCATTGTGCAGTAAGATAACTGTAGTTAAGCATCTCGGAGCCCCAGCCATGACCGATTCTCCCATTCTCCCCCGCCCGACCTCCTATGCCGGAGACGTGAGTCCCAACCAGGCATGGGAGCGCTTGAAATCAGAACCCACCGCCAAGCTGATTGATGTCCGCACCCAGGCGGAATGGTCCTTTGTCGGCGTCCCTGATCTCAGTCCCGCCCAAAAGCAAGTCCTGCTGGTCTCGTGGCAGGTCTTCCCCACCATGGCCCGCAATGACGCCTTCGCCGATCAACTGGCGGCTCATGGGGTGAAGAAGGACGATGTGGTGCTGCTGCTCTGCCGCTCGGGAG
>JAYTWE010000557.1:0-4148 GCA_043744055.1 Magnetospirillum sp. | reverse complement strand
CATGTGGCGGTGCTGAACAATATCGCCCTGGACCACAAGAGCATGGAGGAACTGCGCCACCTGTTCGCCGAGTTCATCGGCAAGGCCCACATGGCCGTGGTCAATCTGGACAATGATGAAGTCCACGCCCTGGCGGCCCAACGTCCACCCGGCAAGGTGATCGGCTATAGCCTGAAAGACGCTTCCGCCCAGCTCTACGCCCATGAGATCACCCCCGCCCCCGACGGAATCGCCTTCATGGTGAAAGAAGCCGGAGAAAATCACTCCGTCAGACTGAAGATTCCCGGCCGCCACAACGTAGCCAACGCCCTGGCCGCCCTGGCCGCAATTCGTGCCTTAGGAATTCCCCTGGATCAGGCGGCGGAGGCCTTAGGCGGCTTTAGCGGCATTCGCCGACGCCTAGAGGTGGTGGGAAGCCGCAATACCATCACCGTCATGGATGATTTCGCCCATAACCCAGACAAGATCGCCGCAACCTTGGACACGCTGCACAGCTTCCCCGGTCGGCTTCTCATCATGTTTCAGCCCCATGGCTTCGGGCCATTGAAGCTGATGAAGTCCGAGTTCATCGCAGTCTTCGCCCAAGCCATGGGGCAAGACGATGTGCTCATCATGCCCGATCCGGTCTATTTCGGCGGCACGGTGGATCGCAGCGTCACCAGCGCAGACATAACCGAGGGCATCACGGCAAGGGGCCGCCATGCCCTCGCCCTGGCCGAACGCAGCCAATGCGGCGACAAACTGGTTGAACTGGCCCGCCCCGGCGACCGCATCCTCATCATGGGAGCCCGCGACGACACCTTGTCGCTCTTCGCCGAAGAGATTCTTGCCAGACTGGGCGGCTGACTACTCAACCTCACCCAGCTCCTCGGCCTCCAACTCTTCCACCACATCCTCGGGCAGCATCAGCACGCCTGAATTATAATCGTAGTCATAGATTTCAGCATACCGGCCCCAGGTGATGGCGGTTTCCAGCACGCGCTCGGCCTCGCCATCGGTCAGATAGTCCTGCAGCTCCTGCAAGAAGCGGTCTTCGGGAGCACGGTGATCCTTGCGCTCGTCCAGCACCCGACGGATATGGGCCGCCAGGGGAATGCCGCGCAGCAGGGCTTCGGCGAACATCTCCTTACGGCCCGCCTCTTCCGCATCCACGAAAGCCTGCCCGCCATGAGTCAGGAAAATATCGCCAGCAGCGATACGCGCCAGCCCCAGCACCCGCAGCCCCTCGAATAGATGGAACAAGGTATCGTCTTCCAGCTCGGTTTCCTCGGCCAGTTGCGGCAGATCGGCCCGGCCGTTGAACGGCGACTCGGCGATGGTTTCCAGCAAACTGGCCATCTTTCCCGGCGTGGTGTCGGGCAAACGATAGCCCAGGGTCAACTGATCCTGCCCCCCGCCAGCCCCGCCACGGGCATGGGCGGTCATCAGGGTATAAACCTCGTCCACAATCTGGCGGAAAGCGGCTGATTCCGTATCGCGCGGGCGCGGCAAGCCGACCCGGATTTCAGCCCGCACCCGACCGGGATCGCTGGAAAACACCAGAACCCGGTCGGCCATGGAAACCGCTTCCTCGATATTATGGGAGACCAGCAAGATACCCTTGGTGGGGATTTTGCGCTCGTCCCACAGATCCAGCAGATCCTCGCGCAGGGTTTCCGAGGTCAACACATCCAGCGCCGAGAACGGCTCATCCAGCAACAGCACATCGGGACGCATCACCAAGGCGCGGGCAAAGCCGACACGCTGGCGCATGCCGCCGGACAATTCCTTAGGATAGGCGCTTTCATAGCCGCCCAGGCCGATCAGCTCGATGGCGGCGGAGGCCCGCTCCTCGCGCTCGACCTTGCCAATTCCCGCCGCCTCCAGGCCAAGCTCCACATTCTCTTGCACCGTCAGCCAGGGGAACAGGGCAAAGGACTGAAACACCATGGAAATGCCCTTGGCTGGCCCGATCATGGGCTGGCCGCGATACATGACCTCGCCGCCATTGGAGCGGATCAGCCCCGCCATGATGCGCAAAAGCGTGGACTTGCCTGACCCCGACTTGCCCAGCAGAGCGACGATCTCGCCTTCTTCCAGGCGGAAGTCCACGCCTTCCAGCACGGTGCGTTCATGACGTTCCGGGGTGCGGAAGGTCTTGCGCACGCCCCGCAGATCAAGCAACGCCGTCGAAGCGATAGTATCGGCCACGCTCATCTCCTCAATCCAGACGCAGCCGGTCGGCCGCCAGCATGTAAAGCCTGCGCCATAAAAAGCGGTTGAAGGCCATGACGAACAGGCACATCACCGCGATCCCCAAGGCAATACGGGGGAAATCACCATCCGTGGTCGCCCGCGCGATATATGAACCCAACCCAACCGCCTCCAGCTTGGTATCGCCCCAGCTCACCAGTTCCGAGACGATGGAGGCGTTCCACGACCCTCCCGAAGCGGTCACCGCGCCGGTCACGTAGGAGGGGAAGATGGCGGGAAGATAGAACCGCTTCCACTTCAGCCAGCCCGACAGCTTCATATTCCCGGCGGCATCCTTCATATCCTGCGGAATGGCGGAAGCCCCGGCGATGACGTTAAACAAGATGTACCACTGGGTCCCCAGGATCATCAGCGGGCTGGTCCACACATCCACGTTCAGGTCGAACCGGACGATCAAAATCACCGCCACCGGAAACATCAGATTGGCGGGAAATGCCGCCAGGAACTGGGCAATCCACTGAACATTCTGAGCCACCAGAGGCCGCTGCCCGATCCAGACTCCCACCGGAACCCAGACGATGGAGGCCAGGGCAATCAGCACCACCACCCGCGAAGTGGTCGCCAGACCGTAAAGGAGGACCTGACCGATCTCGGCGAAGCTGACCTCGCCATTGATGAACAGGACCACCTGAGCCAAGGCGACAGTCACCCCCGCCAGCAGAAGACCATCCCAAACCCTTTGAACCCAGCCCGGCAGGATCAGAAGAGGCCCCGGTGTGCGATGAAACATGGCGCTGTCATCACGACGACGCAGCAGACCGGTGAAGCGGTCCCACAGGGCGGCGGGCAAACGAGCGACATAGCGCACCAGCCGAGCACGCTGCATCAGGGTCAGCAACCAGGATTCAGGGGCATGTTCCCCCGGCAGGGAATCCACCTTGAACTTATCGGTCCAGGCCACCAGCGGCCGGAAGATCAGCTGGTCATAGGCGATAATCCCGGCCAGCACCGCCAAGATGGCCCAGCCGATGGCCGCCAGATTCTTTTCCGCGATAGCCAGGGCGATATAAGAGCCGACACCAGGCAGACTGATATTCTGGCCCGAGACCGAAATAGCCTCGGACGCCACCACGAAAAACCAGCCACCCGACACAGACATCATCATGTTCCACACCAGACCGGGCATGCCCCAAGGCAATTCCAATCGCCAGAACCGCTGCCATGGCGACAGATGGAACATCTCGGAAGCTTCGATCAGATCGTTGGGCACCGTCTTTAGCGAAGAGTAAAGGCTGAAGGCCATGTTCCAGGCCTGGGAGGTGAAGATGGCGAAAATGGCGGCACATTCCACCCCCAGCAGATTGCCGGGAAACAAGGCGATGAAGCCGGTCACCGTAATGGACAGGAATCCCAGGATAGGAATGGACTGCAAGATGTCCAGAATCGGAATCAGGATCTTCTCCAACGCCGGGACCTTGGCGGCCAGGGTGGCGTAAGTCAGGGTGAAGATGACCGAAAAGGCCAAAGCCGCCCCCATGCGCAACGCACTGCGCAACAGGTAATAAGGCAGATTGGACGGGTCCAGGGACAGAGCCAGCTTTTCGCCCACATCATAGGGCGTGGTCATCTGGCTGCCGCCATAGGCCAGCAGCGCCAGAAGAGCAAAAATGACCGGGATCAGAGCCAAGTCCCAAAGATTGGGCTTGATCTCGGACGTGATCGCGACCGTGGGAAGGCTCCACCGCATGCCAATGGCCTTGGTTCAAATTGGAATGCGGCCCTCTTAGCCCTTCTTCCCAGCCTTGTCGAACAATGAGGCTATGATGAAATTATGACAGGGCTCAAGCCCCCTTCCCCGTATCCAGTTTGTAAAAATCGACGATGAACGACCACGCCTCTTCCGCTGTCTCGACGAAGGTAAAAAGATCCTTGTCCAAGGGTCCCGCCATCCCTTC
>JAYTWE010000556.1:0-4105 GCA_043744055.1 Magnetospirillum sp. | reverse complement strand
AAGGCCGATAGCTTCGGCCAGCCGCGCATCCGGCGCACGCAAGGCATCACCCGCCTTTAAAGCGGGATGAATGACCATGGCGCGTTGACGATGAGACTCCGAATCCGAATGGCCGGACTGACCGTTTGCCACCTTACTCTTCGCCGTTTTCCTTGATGGGGGGCTCGAAGAGTGAAATGGGTGTGGACGGCATCACCGTGGAGATGGCGTGCTTGTACACCAGTTGAGTGTGCCCGTCCCGACGCAACAGCACCGAGAAATTGTCAAACCAGGTAACAATACCCTGAAGCTTGACGCCATTGACCAGAAAGACCGTGACGGGAGTCTTGTTCTTGCGGATGAAGTTAAGAAACACATCCTGCACATTTTGGGACTTTTCTGCGGACATAGGGGAAATCCGTTCTTATTTGCCCGATTGTTTTTTGAGGGTGAAGCCAGTATTGGGCTTAAAATCGAGAGCCGCACCCCGTCGAACTCATTTCGTTACCATCAAATCACCGAGATTGGAACCTATAGTTCTCGAACAAGATCCACCAGTTCCCGGCATCCCGGCAGGAATCTGGCGGGTTTATGGGCGAACTCACCTTCGTATGGGGGGTGGGGCCGCATCAGAATCGGAGTACATCGCGCATTCACCGCGCACAATATATCAATGGGTGAATCACCAACAAACCACACATCTGGTCCGGGAGACACTCCGGTTCCATCCAGCGCCATGTGAACCGGCGCGGAATCCGGCTTATCGGCGACAGCGTCGTCTGCTCCCACCAGGGTTGTGAACAGCGGCGCCCAACCAATCTCTTCGGCTTCCTTGCGCAGGAACGAGCCTCGCTTATTGCTGACCACCGCCAGGACCAGATCTGCGGCCTTCAGACTCTTCAGCATATCAGCGGCGCCAGGAAGCGGGTGCAAGTGATCCATATGGATGGACGCAAAACTGGCGGTGAAGACGTCCCTCGCCTCCGGCCAACGCTCGCCGAACATGGCGGGAAAAGAGTCACGCATGGAGGCCGCGACCCGAGACTGAGTCTCTTCCATACTCCAATCAGGCATTCCGAAATGGCGGAAGGTCCGGTTATAAGATTCCCGGATACACTCCCACGAATCCACCAGGGTGTTGTCCCAGTCGAAAATGATGGCGCGCGGCCGGATCAGACCCATCAGAAATATTCCAGCCGAACCGAGAACATCTTCTCCACCTTCTTCACCGCATCAGCCGTGGCGAACAAGATCACTCGGTCGCCGGGCTGTATCACGGTATTGCCGCGCGGGCTGATGACCTGACCGTTATGAACCACGGCCCCCAGCAAGACACCGGCAGGAAGCTTGACGTCGCGGAGTGGTTTGCCGACCAGACTGGACGTTTCCAGGGCATCCGCCTCGATCAGTTCGCCAAAGCCCTCGTGCAGGGAATGAACGGCATGAATGCGGCCGCGCCGCACATGCTGAAGAATATTGGATACCGTGATGGCACGGGGTGAAATCACCACGTCGATGCCCAACGGCCCGACCAAGGCGCTATATGTCCCCTTATTGATAAGGGTCAGAGTCCGCTGGCAGCCATACCGCTTGGCCAGCAAGCCAGCCAGAATATTTGTTTCATCGTCATTGGTGACCGCGACCACGGCTTCAGCCGCCGAAACCGAGGCTTCTTCCAGAATTTCCGGGTCAAGCACGTCGCCGTTCAGCACCACGGTGTGGTTCAAACTCTTGGCGATGAACTCGGCACGCTCCTTATTGGCCTCGATGACCTTAATGGAGATGCCCGGATGGGCTTCCTCCAACTGCTGGGCCAGAAAGAGGCCGATATTGCCCCCGCCGAAAATAATAATCCGCCGCGCTTCCTTGTCTTCACGCCCGAAAGCCGCCAGCGCCCGATCCACATGGGTCGTATCGACAACGAAATAGACCTCGTCGCCTTCATGCATCTGGTCTTCCCCGGTGGGAACCAGAGCCTTACCGTCACGGACGATGCCGATGATGACGATGGCAAGATCGGGAAACAGCACCGTCAACTGACGCAGCGGCGTATTGATGAGCGGGCATTCCTCGGTACAGCGCACCCCGATCAGACGAACCTTATCATTGGCCAGCGGAATGACGTCGATGGCTCCGGGAACCTCCAGCCGACGGGTGATGGCGCGGGCCACCTCGATCTCGGGGCTGATGATGACGTCGATGGGCAAATGCTCGCGCGAGAACAGATTGGCCCAGATGGGTTGCAAATAACTTTGGCTTCGTACGCGGGCAATCTTGGTCGGGACATTGAACAGGGAATGAGCCACCTGACAGGCCACCATATTGACCTCGTCGGCGGCAGTCACCGCGATCAGCATATCGGCATCAGCCGCACCAGCTTGTTCCAGCACCAGCGGATGGGACGCGAAGCCCAGCACGACTTGGACATCCAAGGTATCACTGATCTTTCGGATCAGCTCCGGGCGTTGGTCGATGACGGTGACATCGTTGTTCTCAGCCGCCAGATAATGAGCGATGTTGAAGCCGACCTGACCGGCGCCGCACACGATGACTTTCATTTCTTTTCGTCCGTGTTGACGCCCAGCAGCTTCAGCTTGCGATGCAGCGCCGAGCGCTCCATCCCCACGAAAGCGGAGGTGCGTGAAATGTTTCCGGCGAAACGATTGACCTGGGCGAGAAGGTATTCACGCTCGAACAGCTCCCGCGCTTCCCGAAGTGGCAGGGTCATGATTTCGCTTGATTTTTCCCAGCGTAGAACTGCCGGAGTGATCGCTCCGATTTCACTGGGCAGCATATCGGCCCGAATGGGTTCGTGAGAATCGCCCGGAGCCATGATCTGGAGCCAATCGACGACATTGCGCAATTGACGGACGTTGCCCGGCCAGTCATAGGCCTGAAGCGCCGCCTGGGCATCTTCGGAAATGGGGCGAGGCTGAACCCCCGCCATACCGGCCGCATTATGCATGAATTGACGGGCCAAGGCGGGAATGTCCTCCTTGCGATCACGCAATGACGGCATTTTAACGGGCACCACATTCAGGCGATAGAACAGGTCTTCGCGGAAATTACCCTCCGCCATCTCGGTTTGGAGATCGCGATTGGTGGTGGCGATGACCCGGACATCCACTTCGACCCGTTTACCGCCGCCGACCCGTTCGAACATCTGATCTTGGAGGACCCGGACGATCTTACCCTGGGTCTCCAGCGGCATGTCAGCCACCTCGTCCAACAACAAAGTGCCGCCATGAGCCTGTTCGAAAGTACCGATCTTACGCGCCGTATGGGGACCATCCAGCCCATGCTCGGTGCCGAACAGTTCGATCTCCATGCGGTCGGGATGCATGGCCGCGCAATTCAAAACGATGAACGGCCCCTCGGCACGACGTGACCGGGTGTGAATGAGCCGCGCCACCACTTCCTTGCCCGATCCGGCCGGGCCGGTGATGAGGACGCGGGAATTGGTCGGCGCAACCTTGTCTATGGACTGACGGGCCTGGGCGATGGCCGAGGATGCTCCGATCAGCTCTCCGGCAGACCCGGCACGAAGTTTCAGCTCTTCATTCTCACGACGCAGACGGGCGGCCTCGATGGCGCGATCCACCACAAGAAGCAGACGGTCGGCCTTGAAGGGCTTCTCGATAAAATCGTAAGCCCCCTGCTTGATCGCCTGGACGGCGGTCTCAATGGTGCCGTGACCGGAAATCATCACCACCGGCACTTCCGGGTGGTCAAGCTTGATGGCCTCCAGCACGCCCAAGCCGTCCAGGCGCGAGCCTTGCAGCCAAATATCTTGAACGACCAGACTTGGACGCCGCGCCCGGATACCTTCCAGGGCCTCGTCCGAGCTGGCAGCCTCGCGGGTGCTATAGCCTTCGTCTTCAAGAATGCCTGCGATAAGGGCGCGAATATCGCCCTCGTCATCGACGATCAGGATGTCATGCGCCATGGGATTCCGTTACACCGTCGGATGCTTGGTTCGGCTGTTCGGCTGTGGGGAAGATCAGCCCGACCCTTGCGCCGCCTTCGGGCGCGTCCTCAAGATACAGATCACCGCCATGGTCTTCCATGATCTTCTTGACGATGGCAAGCCCTAATCCGGTTCCCTTGACTCGGGTCGTCACATAGG
>JAYTWE010000555.1:0-4514 GCA_043744055.1 Magnetospirillum sp. | reverse complement strand
GCTTTGAAGCGTCTAATCGGCGCCGGGACTCAGTTGCGGCCGTTCTCCAAGGATATCATGGTCGCCTGTTACAATGCGGCGCAGGAAACCTATGCCGAGGAAGCCGCCAAGAATCCGGCCTTTAAGAAGGTCTATGAACACTGGAAGGCGTTCATCACCGATCAGCTTTCCTGGTTCCGTGTCGCGGAATCCGGCTTTGACAACTTCATGCTGTACGGTATTCCCAAGAAATAAGACGTCATGGAGAGAAGCCCCGGAACCTAGGTTCCGGGGCTTCTTTTTTGCAACCGCTACTTCTTCTCTTCGGTATTGCCGTACATGCCGCCGCCCTGACCGTAATCCTCCTGCGGGACTTCGATCTGGATCTTGGATGTATCGACGATGGCGCCCTTGTCCAGCCCTCCGGTCACCAGCGAGGGGAAGGTAATGACCAATCCCACCATGATGACTTGAATCACCACGAAGGGAACCGCGCCCCAGTAAATTTGACCGGTGGTGATCTTGGGCGTCAGCTTCTGAGTGATCTTGTCGATGTAATCCGTTCGAGGCGCCACGCTGCGCAGATAGAACAGCGCGAAGCCAAAGGGCGGATGCATGAACGAGGTCTGCATGTTGACGCCCAGCAGGACGCCGAACCAGATCAGGTCAATGCCCAGCTTTTCCGCCACTGGCCCCAGCAGGGGAACCAAGATGAAGGCCAGCTCGAAGAAGTCGAGGAAGAAGGCCAGCACGAACATCAAAACGTTGACGACGATCAGGAAGCCCAGCTTACCGCCCGGCAGACCGGTCAGCAGATGTTCCACCCACAAATCGCCGTTGACGCCACGAAACACCAGACCGAACACCGTAGAGCCCACCAGGATGAACACCACGAAGGTGGACAGCTTGGCGGTGGTGTCCATGGCCTGTTTCAGCAAGGACCAGTCCAGCCGCTTTCTCGCCAAGGCGAGAATCAGGGCTCCGGCGGCTCCCATGGCGCCACCTTCGGTGGGGGTGGCGATACCGAGGAAGATGGTGCCCAGCACCAGGAAGATCAGGACCAGGGGCGGCAGCAGGCAGGTCACCGAGCGGACCACCAAGGCGATGCCGCGCAGGGAACGGGCTTCCGGCGGAAGAGCTGGCGCCGCTTGGGGATAGAACATGGTGACCAGGAAAATGTACCCGGCATAAAGCGCTGTTAGCACAAAGCCGGGAATGAAGGCGCCAGCATACATATCGCCCACCGACTTGCCCAACTGGTCGGCCATGATGATGAGCACCAGCGAAGGCGGGATGATCTGAGCCAATGTCCCCGATGCCGCGATGACGCCCGCCGCCACCCGGCGGTCATAGCCGTAACGCAACATGATGGGCAGCGAGATCAGGCCCATGGAGATCACCGAGGCCGCCACCACGCCGGTGGTCGCCGCCAGCAGGGCTCCGACGAAGATCACCGCATAGGCCAGGCCGCCCCGAATGGGGCCGAACAACTGGCCGATCGTGTCCAGCAGATCTTCGGCCATGCCGCTTCGCTCTAAGATCAGGCCCATGAAGGTGAAGAACGGAATGGCGAGAAGAGTGTCGTTGCGCATGATGCCGAACACCCGTTCCGGCAGGGCTTGGAACAATTGCGAGTTCAGCAGTTCCAGCTCGATACCGACCAGTCCGAAGACGATGCCGTTGGCGGCCAGGGCGAAAGCGACGGGATAGCCCAGCAGCAGAAAGCCCACCAAGGCGGCGAACATCAGCGGGGCCATATTGGCGATGAGGAAGGCGGTCATGCGGCTTCTCCATCGGCGGCGGTATGATGATGGTGACCATGTTCGCCGGGATCGGGGATATCTCCGGTCAGGATGGCGATTTTCTTAATGAGTTCGGACAGGCCTTGGATCAGCAGCAGGAAAAAGCCGACGGGGATCAGCAGCTTGACCGGCCAACGCAGCAGACCGCCCGCGTCGCTCGACATTTCGTTATGGAGGAATGACTTCGTGAACATGGGCCAAGACAGCCACATAATCAGAATGCCCATGGGGAACAAGAAGAACACGGTCCCCAAGATGTCGATCCAAATCTGTTTGGGACGCGACAGGCGGCCACATAGCACATCAATGCGGATATGCTCGTTCCGCAGCAAGGTATAGCCCGAGCACAGCAGGAACACTGCGGCGAACAGGTACCATTGCACTTCCAGCCAGGCATTGGAGCTGTTGTTGAAAATAAAGCGGATCGAGGCGTTCCCGGAACTGATGATGACCATGGCCAAGGTCAGCCATTTCACGGTTTGGCCTACACGTTCGTTGATCCCGTCGATCAATGCGCTCAATGACAGAAGTGGTTTCAACTGCCCATCCTCCCAACGGAAAGCGCCGACTTATTTGTCTGGCTGCTTATTGCGGCGACCCATGTTAATCCACGCGAATCAAAGCCGCCATTGCGGAAATCCGGTCCTATTAATGTTATCTATATCTCATGAAACAAGCTCGACAAATGACCTCGGATCGTAAACCACACAAGATATCGGCGCCGTTCTTGCCCATGAGCCGGGCGGAGATGGACAAGCTCGGCTGGGAGTCTTGCGACATCATCTTGGTGACGGGCGACGCTTATGTGGATCACCCCAGCTTTGGCATGGCCATTGTCGGTCGTCTGCTTGAAGCCCAGGGTTTTCGCGTCGGCATCATCTCTCAGCCGGATTGGAGCAGTGCCGAGGCGTTCAAGACGCTGGGGCGGCCCAATCTGTTCTTCGGCGTTACGGCGGGGAACATGGATTCCATGGTCAACCGCTATACCTCGGATCGCCGCATTCGTCATGACGACAGCTATACGCCGGGCGGCGAGGGCGGCAAGCGGCCCGATAGGGCTGTCATCGTCTATAGCCAGCGTTGCCGTGAAGCCTTTAAGGATGTGCCGGTGGTCATCGGCGGCATCGAAGCCAGTTTGCGCCGCATCGCTCATTTCGATATCTGGTCGGAGAAGCTGCGCCGCTCGGTGCTGATGGACGCCAAGGCCGATATCTTGGTCTATGGCAATGCCGAACGGGCCATCGTCGAAATCGCACGCCGCGCTGCTGAAGGCGAAGCGCCCAAGGCCATGACCGATATCAGAGGAACCGTCTTTGTTCGTAATGCGGTTCCCGACGATTACGCGGAGATGGATGCCAGCCAGATCGAGGCGCCGGTCACCAAGGTCACGGGTGATAAGATCGTGGTCCGGCTGCCGTCCTTCGAGCAGGTCCAGGCTGATGAAGTTCTCTATGCCCAGGCCTCGCGGGTGCTGCATCAAGAGAGCAATCCGCTCAACGCCCACGCCCTGGTTCAGCGCCATGGCGATAAGGAGCTATGGGTTGCCGAGCCTCCTATTCCGCTGTCCACGCCGGAATTGGACGCAGTCTATGATCTGGCCTATGCCCGCGCGCCGCATCCTTCTTATGGTGGAGCCAAGATTCCCGCCTGGGACATGATCCGCTTTTCCATCAATATTGTGCGTGGTTGTTTCGGCGGCTGCTCCTTCTGCTCCATTACCGAGCATGAAGGCCGTATCATCCAAAACCGGTCCCAGGATTCCATCTTGCGCGAGATCGGTGAGATCAGGGACAAGACGCCCGGCTTCACCGGAACCATTTCCGATCTGGGCGGGCCGACCGCCAATATGTGGCGGCTGGGTTGCCGCGAACCGGAAACTCAGAAGGTCTGCCGCCGTCTGTCTTGCGTCTATCCTGAAATCTGCAAGACGTTGGGGACCGATCACGATCCGCTGATCGGGTTGTACCGCGCCGCTCGTGCCGTGCCCGGTGTCAAACGGATCAATATCGGCTCGGGGGTGCGATATGATCTGGCGGTGACCAGCCCGGCCTATGTGGACGAGTTGGTCCGCCATCATGTGGGCGGCTATCTCAAGATTGCGCCCGAGCATACCGAGGACGAGCCCTTGGCCCGCATGATGAAGCCGGGCATCAAGACTTATGAGCGGTTCAAGTCCATGTTCGAGGCTTCGGCCAAGAAGGCGGGCAAGAAGCTTTTCCTGATTCCGTATTTCATCGCCGCCCATCCCGGCACCAGCGATCTCGACATGCTGAATTTGGCATTATGGCTAAAGACCAATGGCTTCAAGCTGGATCAGGTTCAGACTTTTCTGCCGTCTCCCATGTCCTTGGCCACCGCCATGTATCACAGCGGTCACGATCCGCTGCGCCCCATCCGCCGCGATTCCGGCAAGGTCTTCAGCGCCAAGGGGCTGAAGCAACGCCGTCTGCACAAGGCCTTTTTGCGCTTTCACGACCCGGAAAACTGGCCGATTTTGCGCGAAGCTCTGATCCGCATGGGCCGCTCTGATCTGATCGGGCCGGGCAAGCAGCATTTGGTCCCCAGAGGACATTCCGTGGGAAGACGCTGATCAGGGCAACGAACCCAGATTTCGAATTGGTTAATTCCATCGTCTTGGCCGGTGGAACGGCGTGGGTACGCGGGACAAGCCCGCGCATGACGGCTATTGGCGGTGGCCTTAGCGTTCAAAATGGCGTGGTCGGTGTCGCTGTT
>JAYTWE010000554.1:0-4429 GCA_043744055.1 Magnetospirillum sp. | reverse complement strand
GTTTCACAGAGCCCTGCTAGACTCCATATGGACGAAGGAAGGAATGCTCATGGCGACCAAGACGGTGACCCTGGTTCTCGATGAGGAGCTTGCCCATCGCTTCGACCTGTTCGTGGCAGAGAATGGCTTTGATGCCGCCGGAGCCCTGGACCATGCGCTTCGGACCTTTCTCGATGCGGAAGACAAGGCTCGGACCACCGTCCAGGCGGTCATCGCAGCGGCCGAGGAAGGCGATGCCAGTTCCGGCTTTGGTCTTGCCACCCATCACGATGAGATTCGCCGCTGGCTGTTGAGCTGGGGATCGGAGGCGGAACGCAAGCGGCCGAGAAGTTGCTGATGCCAGGGAAATACTGATGTTGGTTTGGGCTGATTCGGCCTTGGATGATTTGCATGTGATCCGCGCCGGTTTGGCGGCGGATTCCGCTCTTCGCGTGGGCCGCATCATCGCCGATGCCGTGGAATGTCTGGTGGAATTTCCCGACCGGGGACGGATCGGCACGGCGCCGGGCACGCGGGAACTGCCCTTGCCGGGGCTGCCGTGGCGGGTGATCTATCGGGTCTCGGAGAGGGGCGTGGTGACCGTTCTCAGGCTTTTAAGCCCCTAATGAAGAATGCGGGCTCTGCCCGCGCCCGCAAAGGGTCTTGGACCCTTTGATCCCATTGGAATATAATAAGGACTCGGCTGGCTTTTGTTATTTGGCCTCTGCCGGGGGCGGCACGACGGCCGGAGCTGCCACAGGAGCCTCGGTGGCCGGAGCCACATCGGGAACCGGCGGTGGTGACGGCGCTTTGGGAACTGGCGGCGGCACGGGCTTGGACTCACCGGATTCCACAAAGACCACCACCACCTCGACGGCGTTGGCATCAGGGCGTTCCAGCGTGATCTTGAAGCTGGCGGTTCCCTGGGGGTCCAGCGCCGAGACCGGCGGCTGCGACATTTTTTCTTGAACCGGCTGCTTGTTCTTGTCCATGAGAACCAGCTTCATGGTGGGAACCTGACGGACACGATCGGTGATATTGGCGATGATGCCGCGCACCACCAAGACATCGGTATCATTATGAACGAAGCGTTCGGGTGTCCCGGCTTTGCGCAGTTCCAGTCCGGCACCGGGCTTTTCACGCCGCAGACCGGCCTGAGCCAGAATATCGCTGGCCTCTGGCACCGCTTCAACCAGTTGATCCTGGAAATAAAATCCAGCACCACCCAATCCACCAAGCACCAGCACAATCAGTAGAACCCACAGAAATCCTGTCCCCTTCTTGCCTTTGGGCGAAGAGGTGGAGAAAACGTCCGGGATCGGCTGCGGCCCATCATCTAAAAAGCCTTGCGCCGAATCATCGTCGTTTCGATCGAAAGAAGGACGCGGCCCGAAATTGGGAACCGGCGTGGGATTGGAATTGAAATCATCCAGATCGGAATCCATGGCCCGAGCTGCGGCACGCGGCGAAGATGGGGCCGAAGGCTCGTCAAAACGAGGTTCCTGCCGAGGCGGAGCCGAGAAGGATGGGCCGCTGAGATCGAAATCAGCGTCATCCTCCTCCATCACCATCATGGGCTGCTGGAACCATTTATGACTGCACTTGGCGCACTTCAGCTTGCGTCCAGTCGTGCCTAAGGCAGAATCTGGAATTGAGAAGTTGGTCGCGCAGCTGGGGCAGGTGATGAGCATGTTTTGCAAAGACCCGAAAAGACGTACTTTCTTATAGGCTGGAGCGAAGACCAACACAAGCTTGTGCTGACAACAAGGATGTGCGCGTGTCATCCTTTGGCACGTTCGGGAGAAGACGCCGTGCGGCATCGCCCTCGTGGGGAAAACATTATTCGTTTCGACAGCGTCGGGCTGCGTTATGGATTGGGGCCGGAAGTGCTTCAAGACGTTACCTTCGCCTTGCCGTCGGGATCGTTCCATTTCCTGACTGGCCCTTCCGGGGCCGGCAAGTCATCACTATTGCGTTTGATGTATCTGGGGCTGCGGCCAACCCGCGGCCGTGTTGTTTTGTTTGATCGCGACATCGCTACGACCAAGCGCTATGAGCTGCCCGCCTTGCGGCGGCGTATCGGCGTGGTTTTTCAGGACTTTCGGCTGTTGGACCATCTCACCGCGCTGGATAATGTGGCTTTGCCGCTGCGGGTGCGCGGCGTGCGCGAATCCGAAATCCGCAAGCATGTTCCCGAATTGCTGTCTTGGGTCGGACTGGCCGATCAGCTGGGGGCGCGCCCCTCCACCTTGTCGGGTGGGCAAAAGCAGCGCGTCGCCATTGCCCGCGCGGTGATTGGACGGCCGGACCTTCTTCTCGCCGACGAACCCACCGGCAATGTGGACGATCACATCGCCATGCGGTTGATGTATCTGTTCGAGGAATTGAACAAGCTGGGGACCACTATCGTGGTCGCCACCCATAACGAGCTTCTGGTTCAGCGCTTTGCCCATTTGCCCCGGCTGCATATCGAGCACGGAACCATAACCAAACTGCGCGAGCAGGGCGAGGAGCCGTAATGTTCGGTCGCCACTCAGATCTTCCCCTTACCGGTGACGCCACCAGCCGCTTTTTGCCTTGGCTCGTGGCGCTGATGGTCTTTTTGGCCTCCATGGCCGTGGCGGGAGCTTTCGTCATCAGCGGCGTCATCGACCGCTGGGACCATGACGTCTCGGGCACCTTGACGGTCCAGATCTTGCCGGCGGGCGGTGACCATGCCGAAGCCGCCACCGAGGACCGGGTTCGCCTTGCCGTGGATGTTATGCGCAAGGTGCCGGGTGTGCTGTCGGTGAAGGCCTTCGACAAAAAGCGCACCTTGGCGCTGCTGGAGCCTTGGCTCGGGGGGACCGAGGTCCTTCAAGACCTTCCTCTGCCCCGGCTGATTGATGTCTCGGTGGACCCCAATGCCCGGATTGATCTGGCCGAAGTGGCGGAGCGCCTGACCCAGGCGGTGCCGGGAGCCTCGCTGGACGATCATCGGGTCTGGTTGTCGCGCCTGATTAATCTGTCGCGGACCATTCAGTGGCTGGCCATCGTCGTTGTCGCCCTGATCGGGGCCGTGACCGCCGCCACCGTGGTCTATGGCACTCGAACCGGCATGGCGATCCATCACGGCATCATCGAAGTGCTGCATCTGATCGGAGCCCATGACGACTACATCGCCCGTCAATTCGCCGACCGCGCCTTCGCGCTGGGCATTTCGGGAGGGTTGATGGGATTGGGACTGGCCCTTCCGGCGCTGACCGCCATCGGCTGGGCGGCGCGAAGGCTGGAGGGCGGTTTTCTGCCCAGCCTCAGTCTGCCGATTCTGGGCTATGTGGCCATCGGCCTTCTCCCGCTGATGGCGGCGGGGTTGTCCATGCTGACCGCCCGTCTGACCGTTCACGGCACTCTGTCTCGGATGCCATGAGCGGGCGGCCGCGTTTCACCCGCTCTGTCTTGATCGCCAGCATTGCCCTTGGCGTGCTGGTGGGGAGCTGGCTGGGCGGAATGATTAACTTCGCCGCCACCATGGCCACCACGGTAGAGGATTCCGATACCGTCACCGACGCTATCGTGGTCCTGACCGGCGGTAGCGAGCGCCTGACCCGCGGCCTTGCCCTGCTGGACCACGGCAAGGGCCGCAAACTGCTGGTATCGGGCGTTCATAAAGGCGTCGATCTGGCCGAGCTGCTGCGCAAGGCGGGGCGCCCCGTGACCGAGACTCATTGTTGCATCACTCTGGGCCATGCCGCCGATGACACGGTGGGAAATGCCGCCGAGACCGCCGCCTGGATGGCCGCAGAGCACTTTACTTCGATGCGGCTGGTGACGGCCGCTTATCACATGCAGCGCGCCCAGTTGGAATTCCGCCGCGCCATGCCTGGCATGCGGATCGTGCCGCATCCGGTATTCCCTGACGCCTTCAAGAAAGACCAGTGGTGGCGCTGGCCGGGAACCGCCCATCTGTTGGCCACGGAATATACCAAATACCTGGGAGCATTGGCCCGCCCCCTGTTCATGCCGAAAGCATCGGAGAGGAAGTCTTGACCGCGTTCAGATCCGCCCTATTCATCCTGTTCATCTGGCTTTGGACCTTTACGCTGTCCGTGCTGTATCTGCCGCTGCTGCTGCTGCCCCGCAAGGCCATGAGACCGGCGATCCAAGTGTGGCTGGCGGGGGTTCGAGCCGCCCTTCGCGGGCTTACCGGTCTCGGCTTTGAGCTGCGCGGAAAAGAGAACATTCCCGCAGGTCCGATCCTGGTGGCCTCCAAGCATCAATCCGCTTTCGAGACCTTCATTTTCCATCTGTTGTTCAATGATCCGGCCTTCGTCTTGAAGCGGGAGCTGCTGTGGATACCTTTTTTCGGCTGGTACTTGGGCAAGAGCGGAGTCATCGCTATCGACCGCTCCGCCGGCACTAAAGCACTGAAAGCCATGGTTAAGGGAGCCGAGGATGCCGTCGCCGAGGG
>JAYTWE010000553.1:0-2059 GCA_043744055.1 Magnetospirillum sp. | reverse complement strand
GGCGGCACCGGCGCAAGCCCGCAGACCTCTATCAAATTCGCCGGTCTGCCCTGGGAACTGGGGCTGTCGGAGGCGCATCAGGTGCTGACGCTCAACCGTCTGCGCCACAGGGTCCGTTTACGCACCGACGGCGGCCTCAAGACCGGCCGCGACATCGTCATCGCCGCCATGCTGGGAGCCGAGGAATTCGGCATCGGCACCAGCTCGCTGGTGGCCATGGGCTGCATCATGGTGCGTCAGTGCCATTCCAACACCTGCCCGGTGGGGGTCTGCACCCAGGACCTTGCCCTGCGTGGCAAGTTCACCGGCAGCCCGGAAAAAGTGGTGAATCTGTTCAGCTTCATCGCCGAGGAGGTCCGTGAAATCCTGGCCTCCCTGGGGGCCAAGTCGCTGGCCGAGATCATCGGCCGCTCGGACCTGCTGTCCCAGGTCAGCCGCGGCGCGTCCCATCTGGACGATCTTGACCTCAATCCGCTGTTGGCCCAGGCCGATACCGGCGGCTATCCCCGCTATTGCACCGAGGAAAAGGGCAACGAAGTCCCCGACACCCTAGACGCCCGCATGATCGTCGATGCCAAGCCCGCGCTGAATGACGGCGAGAAGATGCAGCTGGACTATAATGTGCGCAATGTGGAACGCGCCGTCGGCACCAAACTCAGCCACAAAATCTTCAAGAAGCACGGCATGACCGGACTGGCTCCCAGCCATGTGACCGTGCGTCTGCGCGGCTCGGCCGGGCAAAGCCTGGGAGCCTTCGCGGTTCAAGGCCTGACCTTGGAAGTGTTCGGCGATTCCAACGACTATGTGGGCAAGGGCCTATCCGGCGGCACCATCATCATCCGCCCGCCGGTGGCGGCCATGCTGAAGAGCAACGAGAACACCATCATCGGCAACACCGTCTTATACGGCGCCACGGCAGGCAAGCTGTTCGCCGCCGGGCAAGCGGGGGAACGCTTCGCCGTCCGAAATTCCGGCGCGGTGACGGTGATCGAGGGCTGCGGCTCCAACGGTTGCGAATACATGACCGGTGGAACCGTGGTGATCTTGGGCGCGGTGGGGGCTAATTTCGCTGCTGGCATGACCGGCGGCATGGCCTTCGTCTATGATGAAGACTCCAGCTTTCCCAAACGGGTCAACGCCGAATCGGTGATCTGGCTGCGGCCCGAGACCGAGTATTGGCAGGGCGTGCTGAAGGATCTGGTGCGCGAACACGCCGATGCCACCCAATCCGCCTGGGCCGAGGCCATCCTGACCGACTGGGATCGCGAATTGCCCAAGTTCTGGCAGGTGGCTCCCAAGGAAATGCTGGCCCGGCTGGAACATCCGGTGGGCCGCGATCGGATCGTCGCGGCGGAGTGACAGCCCGTAGACGCGTTACATCTTCCGGGTTAGGCTGTTTCAGATAACAGCCTAACCTGGGAGGATTGCTCATGGATCGTCGTTCGTTCTTACGGAATGCCACTGGCGCGGCCTGCCTGTGTGGCGCTTGCGGCGGCAGTATCGCCAAGGCTCTTGCGGCTGATGCGCCGCATTGGGCCTATGAAGGCCATGGCGGCCCTGCCGAATGGGGCTCGCTGTCCCCGGAATATGCCGCTTGCTCCATGGGCAAGGAGCAGTCTCCCGTCGATCTGACCAAGCCCACCGCCGCCATCATGGGCGACCCGGTTCCGGCTTGGCGTCCGCTGCCGCTGAAGGTTCTGAATAACGGCCACACCATCCAGGTGGATTGCGCCGGGGGCGGCAATATGGCCCTGGACGGTAAAAGTTACGATCTGCTGCAATTCCACTTTCATCACCCCAGCGAACACACCGTGGACGGCGCCAGCTTCGATATGGAGTGCCATTTCGTCCATAAGGGAGCCGATGGCAATCTGGCGGTTCTCGGCGTGATGATCGCCAAGGGCGCGGCCAATCCCGCCCTGGAAGCCATCTGGCAGGTCATGCCCTCCAAGGGCGGCGAGACCGTCACGGGGTCTGGCATGTTGGACCCCTCCATGCTGCTGCCCAAGGAAACCGTCACCTTCCGCTATGCCGGATCGCTGACCACGCCGCCTTGCTC
>JAYTWE010000552.1:0-1652 GCA_043744055.1 Magnetospirillum sp. | reverse complement strand
GAAAAGCGAATTCCCCCGCTTTCAGAGTGGCATGGCGAAGCTTGACCCCGATGGAGAAGACAAGACCGCTGGACACCACTCCGGCGGCTTCCAGGGAATGCCCCACCAGTTCGGTGCCTGATCCCTTGGCGATGATCACGGTGATCGGCTGCCTCAGAGGCCCCGACTGGGTAAAGCGCCGATGTCCCTCCCAAGCCAAACCACCCGCCGCCAGAGCCGCCACGGACAGCAAAACCGCTAGAATTGTGAAAAGCCGTTTTCTCATGGCCTAACCCCAAAATGCGGAAAGGCCCCCATGCCATGCACGGAGGCCCTCCCTTAACCTTGCTCGACCGGCTCCTTACGGAGCGGACTTGAAGATCAGCGAAGCGTTGGTACCGCCAAACCCGAACGAGTTGGACAGGACAACCTTGACCTTACGCTCCTTGGCCGTGTGCGGAACCAGATCAATGTCACAACCCTCGGACGGATTGTCCAGGTTGAGGGTGGGCGGAACCACCTGATCGCGCATGGCCAGCAAAGAGTAGATAGCCTCGGCCGCACCAGCCGCCCCCAACAGATGGCCGATAGCCGATTTGGTGGAGGACATGGACAGCTTGTAGGCGTGATCCTTAAACAAACGCTTCACCGCGCCCAGTTCAATCTCGTCACCCAGAGGGGTCGAGGTTCCGTGAGCGTTGATGTAGTCGATGTCTTCCAGAGCCACCCCAGCCCGCTTGATGGCGGCGGTCATGGCGCGGAAACCGCCATTGCCGTCAGCCGCCGGAGCGGTGATGTGGTGGGCATCGCCCGACATACCGTAACCGATGATCTCGCCATAGATCTTGGCGCCGCGCTTCTTGGCGTGCTCAAGCTCTTCCAAGACAACGATACCGGCGCCTTCACCCATGACGAAACCGTCGCGATCCTTGTCCCAGGGACGAGATCCCTTGGTCGGCGAATCGTTGAATGCGGTGGACAGCGCCTTGGCAGCGGCAAAACCAGCCATACCCAGACGATGAACCGCAGCTTCCGCACCACCGGCAATCATCACATCGGCATCATCGAACTGAATGATGCGAGCGGCGTCGCCGATGGCGTGCGCCCCGGTGGCACAAGCCGTCACCACCGCATGATTGGGTCCCTTGAACCCATAGCGGATGGAAACATGGCCCGAGACCAGATTAATCAGGGCGGCGGGAATAAAGAATGGACTGATACGGCGAGGACCGGATTTCTCCAAAGTCAACGCGCCATTGGCGATGTTAGGAAGTCCGCCGATTCCCGAACCGATCATAACACCGGTGCGTTCGCGGGATTCCTCATCTTCAGGCATCCAACCAGAATCTTGAACGGCTTCCATGGCGGCACCAAGCCCATAGACGATAAAATCATCCATGCGGCGGCGATCCTTGGCGGAAGCCACGCTGTCCAGATCCAATTCGCCCGGACCAGTCCCGCGCGGAACCATGCCGGCAATCTGGGCGGGGAGGTCGGAAACCTCGAAAGTATCAATACGGCGGATACCCGACTGAGAGGCCAGCAGGCGCTCCCAATTAGTCTTCACCCCATTACCGAGCGGGGTAACCAGGCCGAGGCCGGTGACGACGACACGTCTCATGAAACCCTGACTTTCGGAAGTGCCTGGGAAATATAGAGGCGTGGGGGGGGGG
>JAYTWE010000551.1:0-3556 GCA_043744055.1 Magnetospirillum sp. | reverse complement strand
TCGTGAACGGCGCGGTCGTCGAGAATGCCGGTCATTCCACCAAGCTGAGGGTGCTCAACGATTCCAACATTCTGCGTGAAAAAGACATCATCGCCGACGGCGACAACATCACGCCAGCGGGGCGAGTCTATTTCTTCGTTCAGAACGCCTATATCTTTCCCGGCAGCCGGGCGAAGTATCTGGGGATGTTCGAGCGCTACCTGAACGACTACATTGCGTCATGCCTCAGCGCAGCCCCTCTGGGCGAGGAACTGCGCTCTGCCGTGGCCGGGTCGGAGTATTACAAGGCTTTGAAGCTGGCTCGTAAGCTGCTCAAGCACGAAGCTCAGGTCTTGGACAGCTTTGCCAAGGCTCCTGATTCCAGCACGTGATGAATCTCGGCGATCACATCGCTCCAGTCACCTGGAGTCTTCTGACGGAAGAGGCGGGCGGTGGGATACCACGGGCTGTCACTGCGGTCGGTCATCCATAGGAAGCCGCTGGTCGGGTTGGGCAGCAAGATCCAGACCGGCTTGCCCAGGGCACCCGCCAGATGGGCCACGGCCGTATCTGCCGAGATCACCAGATCCATGGCGTTGATGGCGGCGGCGGTATCGGCGAAGTCACCGAGGCGTGGCCCCAGATCCACCATCAATCCGTGGTCGAATAAATCAGACGCGGTGGCGGCGGCCTCGCCCTTTTGCAGTGAGAACAGACGGCAATCGGGTAATTCCAGCAGGTCGTGCGGCTTGAATGAACGTGGCTGGTTGTCTCGTCTTGTGTCGCTGCCGCTCCAGACTACGCCGATCTTCAGTCCTTTATCAGTGCTGATTTCGGGAAAAGCAGCCACTCCTTCGGGAATGCCAAGATAGGGGGTTTTGCTGGGGATGCTGTCTAAGGTGGTGGCGAACCAATGGGGCAGCGACATCAGCGGGACATGAAAATCAGTCACGGGCAGCGCCTGGCTTCCCGCCTCAAACACCGTTATGCGCGGGTCCAGGGTTTGGAACAGGCGGCCCAGGCCAGGGCGGCATTCCAGGCTGACCGTCGCCCCACGATCCGCCAGCATGGGCACAAAACGGCACATCTCCAGCGCATCGCCGAATCCTTGTTCGGCATGAACCAAGATGGTCTTGCCTTCCAGGGGCTCGCCCTGCCATTCCAGCATGGGGAAGTCGCGATTGAATTTGGCGAAATGAGGCGTCTGCCAGCGCCATTCATATTCCTGCCAGCCCTCCACATAGTCACCCTTGGTCAACAAGATCAGGGCAAGATTCCAGTGGAGTTCCGGTTCGATGGGGGCAAAGTCCAAAGCCGCGCGCATGGTGGCTTCCGCATCGTCCAGCCGCCCCATGTCGCGGAGGAGCGCGCCTAAATTCACACGGGAATCCATATGATTGGGCTGGAGTTCGATGCATTTTTCAAAGGCGGCGACCGCGTCTTCGAACCGGTGAATGGCATAATAAGCATTGCCCAGGTTGAAGCGCTTATAAGCGCTGTCATCCAAGGTGATGGACCGATTGAGGTTCTCGATGGCGGCGTCGAAGGTCCCCATGGCCGCATAGGCCAAGCCCATATTCAGCCATGCCAGATCATTGCCGGGGTCCAGGCGAGCTGCCTTGGAATAGGCTTCGACCGCTTCACCTGGACTGTCCAGCCCCAGTAGCGCATTGCCGAAATTTACGTGGGCGTTGGACATTTCCGGGGAGATCAAGATGCACTTGACCGCCATATCGGCGGCTTCGCCATGACGACCGGCCTGGTTGAGAGCATCGGACAGGTTCAAGAAGGATTCCGCAGAGCTGGGATTGAGAGTGACGGCCTTTTGAAACGAATCGATGGCATCGTCGAGACGGCCCAATCCCTGCATGGCATTGCCCAGATTGATATGGGACAAGAACCATTCCGGTTGTTCCACCACGGCATTGCGGGCCAACGCCGTGGCCATCTGAAAGTCTCCGGCGGTGATGGCCAGCACGCTCATCAGGTTGAGCGCATCCACATTCTTGGGCTCTTGCGTCAGAACCGCTTTGTAATGCCGCGCGGCATCGCCCAACCGGCCAGCCCTTTGGCAGAGGATTCCTTGTTGCAGTTCGCTTTCGATATCCATTCCGGCGTCTATCCTACTTCACATAATTCAGCAGACTGAGACTCTGGATTTTGGCCAGAGATTGATAGCTTGCCTGAAGAGTATTGGAATCGGCCAGCAGTGATGTTACTGCGGCGGTCTTGTCGATTTGTTCGATTCCGGTGATCCGAGTCTGCAAGAAGCCGATGAAGTTTGAGTGCTTCTCGTTCTTGTTGGAAATAATCTGTTGAACGAAGCCCAGGTTTTGCTGAACGGAATTGATGTCGCCGCGCAGTTCGGTTCCAAAAGGAGGCGTTCCTGCCGCAGGTGATTCCATGGCGTCGGCGATCAGATATTTGGCCTGGGTAATCCGAGACTGATTCTTGTCCAGGCCGCCAGCCGTCCCGAACGCGCCTTGGGCGATCAGACCCATGGCACGGATGGCCTTTTCGAAGGCGGTGTCGGAGGCGTAAATGCCGACATTCACCTGCCGATTGTCATCGATCCGGTGCTGAATCTGCAAGGTGTCACCCTTGTACCAGGACGAGGCGCTGACATCGGCGGTGGTGACCGCCTCGGTGGTCATCAAGACGCTTTCAACTTCGATATTGCTGCCGTTATTGGCGGTGACTTTGTAGACGCCATCATTGACGCCGCTGGTGCTGGACAGCGTAATCACCTGGCCGACCGGCGGATAGGGGGCGCCCGCCGCGCTGATGAAGGAGTTCGCGCCGTTGGAGCCGGTAATCCGCTCTCCGGTGGTGCCGGTGGGGCTGAAGGTCAAGGTGCCGTAACCGCCAGCCAAACTGCCAGAGCCAGCGTTAATCAAGTCATTGGTCAGGCCCGGACCCACATCGAATTTCACGCTCACATCCGCGCGGCTGGATTGGGGGACGAATTGGCTGACCCGGAGCGCGTCGGAATTGACCTCGTATGAAAGGCTGCTGCCGCCCGCTCCCACCGCCGAAACGGTGAAGGTGCCGTTATGCCCGGTCGATCCGCCGATGGTGATGGTGTTGCCAGCGGCATAGGCGCTGAAGTCGGTGGCGCCAGCCGGTGTAATGGTCACCGTGGTCTTGCCGCTGACGGCTGACGGCGTTGCCGTCATGGAAATGGTGCCGGTGGTCATGGCGGTCGCCGCGCCGTAATTGAGCGACAGGCTTAACGGCGCGGTGGCCCCGGACTGGGTGATGCTTTCGGATTTTGCTGTGGTGGTGTCGGTCGCGATTTCCACCACGCCGTTGATGTTGCTGACGACCTTATAGGCGCCGTCCCAGGCATTGCCGGCGGAGCCGTTGACGGTGAAGGTTGTTCCGGCACTCATGGCCGACAGGGTGTTGGCGGAGGTCGGCGTCATGGTCATATTGCCGTTGGGGGCAAAGGCGAAATTGATGTTGGTGGTTGCCGCGGGCAGAATCTGAGTCGGGGTCGAGCCATAGCTGATGGTGGGCGAGCCAGAGCCCGCACCATTGGTTTCGGCCAGGGCGGTGCCTCCCACATTCATGGCGG